>JAHBAP020000188.1 GCA_018500005.2 Mycobacterium sp.
GGCCTCGCGGGGGTGCTTTGGTTTTGACGTCCCGGGATTTTCTCCGCGGGTCGTTGTGCTCGGCTGCTTGACGCGCTGGCTTACTGTCGACTCGTGAGCCAGCTGTCCTTCTTCTCCGCCGAGTCGGTGCCGCCCGCGGTCTCCGATTTGACCGGGGTGCTGGCGGCGGCGGGCCAGGTGGTCACCGTCAGCGGCGCGGCCCGGCTGTCGGTGGTGGTCGATGCGGTCTGGCGGGCCGCCGCTCTGGCCGACATGATGGTGGCCGCCGGTCTCAAGGCCGAGATCACCAGCACCGAGGAGGACACCCCGCTGGTCCGTACGGCCCCGGACAGCAGACTCCTGGCCATCGCCTCGGCATGGACCCGCGGTGCGGTCAAGACCGTCCCACCGGCCTGGCTGCCCGGTCCGCGGGAATTGCGGGCCTGGACGCTGGCAGCCGGCTCGCCGGAGGCCGACCGCTACCTGCTCGGCCTGGACCCGCACGCTCCAGACACCCATTCCCCGCTGGCATCGGCCTTGATGCGGATCGGCATCGCACCCACTCTCATCGGCACTCGCGGGGCCCGGCCGGCCCTGCGAATCAGCGGTCGTCGGAGGCTGTCACGCCTGGTGGAGACGGTGGGAGACCCCCCTGCCGGGGCGGAGGCGGTGGCGTCCTGGCCGACAGTCTGAGACCCTTGTAAGACTTTTGGGATGGTCCACCGGTTTGCGTCGGTCGGTCCGAGGGTGCGAAATTGTCAACAAGCCCGGGGTATCCGTGGGGGAAATGCAGGACCGTGGCATCGAACGTAGGAATTGGAGCGTAAGCGCAGTTGGCTGACGACGACCGCACCAGCGGTAACCGCAACGGCAACGTCCGGCGGCTCGTGATCGTCGAGTCGCCTACCAAGGCACGCAAAATTGCGGGATATCTGGGGCGTAACTACATCGTCGAGTCCTCCCGGGGCCATATCCGGGACCTGCCCAAGGGCGCTGCCGACGTGCCGGCCAAATACAAGTCGGAGAAGTGGGCACGCCTCGGCGTCAACGTCGACCGTGACTTCGAACCTCTCTACGTTGTCAGCCCCGATAAGAAGGCCACCGTCAGCGAGCTGAAAAGCCTGCTCAAGGACGTCGACGAGCTTTACCTGGCGACCGACGGCGACCGCGAGGGCGAAGCCATCGCCTGGCATCTTCTGGAGACGCTCAAACCCCGGATCCCGGTCCGCCGGATGGTGTTCCACGAGATCACCGAGCCGGCAATCCGGGCAGCTGCCGAGCATCCGCGCGATCTGGACACCGACCTGGTGGATGCTCAGGAGACCCGGCGCATCCTGGACCGGCTGTACGGCTACGAGGTCAGCCCGGTGCTGTGGAAGAAGGTGGCACCGAAGCTGTCCGCAGGCCGGGTGCAGTCGGTCGCCACCAGGATCATCGTGCAGCGCGAGCGGGAGCGGATGGCCTTCCGCAGCGCCTCCTACTGGGACATCCTGGCCGAGTTGGACGCCAGTGTGTCCGATCCCGGCGCGACCCCGCCGCGATTCAATGCCCGACTGGTCGCAGTCGACGGCAAGCGGGTGGCCACCGGACGCGACTTCGACTCGCTGGGCGCCGTCCGCAAGCCCGCCGAAGTCCTGGTTCTCGACGAGGCCGGCGCCGTAGCGCTGGCCGGCGGCATGCAGGGCGCGGCCCTGACGGTCGCCTCGGTGGAGGAGAAGCCTTACACCCGTCGGCCCTACCCGCCTTTCATGACCTCGACGCTGCAGCAGGAGGCCGGCCGCAAGCTGCGGTTCACCTCCGAGCGCACTATGAGCGTGGCGCAGAAGCTTTACGAGAACGGCTACATCACCTACATGCGCACCGACTCCACGACGCTGTCGGAGTCGGCCATCAACGCTGCCCGCAATCAGGCCCGCCAGTTGTACGGCGACGAGTACGTACACCCCTCCCCGCGCCAGTACACCCGCAAGGTCAAGAACGCGCAGGAGGCTCACGAAGCGATCCGGCCGGCCGGTGACACCTTCGCCACCCCCGGTGCGCTGCATTCCGAACTGGATGCCGACGGCTTCCGCCTCTACGAACTGATCTGGCAGCGCACGGTCGCCTCCCAGATGGCCGACGCACGCGGCACCACGTTGAGCCTTCGCATCAACGGCACCGCCGCGGACGGACGTGAGGCGACGCTGGCGGCCAGCGGACGCACCATCACCTTCCCGGGCTTTTTGAAGGCCTATGTGGAAACCGTCGACGAACTCGCCGGCGGCGAGGCCGACGACGCCGAGAGCCGGCTGCCGCAACTCAAGCGGGGCCAGCGGGTGGATGCCGTCCGGCTGACCGCCGATGGCCACGCCACCAATCCACCGGCCCGCTACACCGAGGCATCGTTGGTCAAGGCGCTCGAGGACCTCGGAATCGGACGTCCCTCGACGTATTCCTCGATCATCAAGACGATTCAGGGCCGCGGCTACGTGCACAAGAAGGGCAGTGCCCTGGTGCCGTCGTGGGTGGCCTTCGCGGTGACGGGTCTGCTCGAACAGCACTTCAGCCGGTTGGTGGATTACGACTTCACCGCCGCCATGGAGGACGAACTCGACGAGATCGCCTCCGGTCAGGAGCACCGCACCAACTGGCTGCGGAATTTCTACTTCGGCGGTGAGCACGGCGTCCCGCATTCGATCGCCCGGGCCGGCGGTCTGAAGAAACTGGTCGGCGAACACGTCGACGAGATCGACGCACGACAGATCAACTCCATCGTTCTCTTTGACGACGAGCACGGGAGGCCCATCTACGTCCGCGTCGGTCGCAACGGTGCCTACCTGGAGCGCATGATCCTCGGCGAGGACGGCGAGCCCACTCCGCAGCGGGCGAACCTCAGCGACGAGATCACCCCCGACGAGCTGACGCTGGAGTTGGCCGAAACGCTTTTCGCCACACCGCAAGAGGGCCGGGTGCTCGGCGTCGACCCCGAGACCGGGCACGAGATCATCGCCCGTGACGGCCGGTACGGACCGTATGTGACCGAAGTGCTTCCGCCGCCGCCGGACGATGAGGACGGCGCGACGGCGAAGAAGGCCAAGAAGCCCACCGGGCCCAAGCCGCGCACCGGATCGCTGTTCCGCTCGATGGATCTGCAGACCGTAACGTTGGAGGACGCCCTCAAACTGCTGTCGCTGCCCAGACTGGTCGGGGTGGATCCGGCCAACGGCGAGGAGATCACCTCGCAGAACGGCCGCTACGGCCCGTATCTCAAGCGTGGCACCGACTCCCGTTCGCTTGCCTCCGAAGACCAGATTTTCGACGTCACCCTGGAAGAGGCGCTGAAGATCTACGCCGAACCCAAGCGCCGGGGCCGCCAGGGTGCGGCGACGCCCCCGTTGCGGGAGATGGGCACCGATCCGGCCTCCGGTAAGCCGATGGTGATCAAGGACGGCCGTTTCGGTCCGTACGTCACCGACGGCGAGACCAACGCGAGCCTGCGCAAGGGCGATGACGTCCTGAGCATCACCGACGAGCGCGCTGCCGAACTGCTCGCCGATCGCCGCGCCCGAGGACCGGTCACGAAGGTCGCCAAGAAGGCGGTTCGCAAGAAGGCGCCAGCGAAGAAGGCGCCAGCGAAGAAGGCGCCAGCGAAGAAGGCTGCCAAGAAGGCCTGAGCGGTCAGTTCCTGATGTCGATTTCGTCGGCGACCCCGGCGACCCCGGCGGCCGCGTCGGGCACCACCAGGTTGACCGGTCGAGCCAGTTGAGTGGGGGCCACCCGGCCCCGCAACTCCACGACCTCCCCGACGTCCCAACACAGCGCCTCGGCGTCCAGAGCGCCGCTCACCGCGATCGCCGAGGCCAGCACGTGGCCCTCCTCGGCCTTCGCCAGTTCGGTCAGCCGGGCCGCTTCGTTGACCGGGTCGCCGATGACGGTGTACTCGAACCGGGAATGCGCGCCGATATGTCCGGCGATGGCCCGCCCCGCGGAGACCCCGATGCCGAACTCGGTCTGGCCGAGAACCGAGACCAGCTCGTCGTGCAATTCCCGGGACGCGGCCAGAGCGGCCCCGGAGGCGTCGGGATGTTCGATGGGAGCTCCGAAAATGCACAGCGCGGCGTCGCCCTGGAACTTGTTGACGAAGCCACCGTGTTTCTGCACCGTGTCGACGACCACCCGGAAGAAATCATTGAGCACGGTGACCACCTCGCCGGGCGGGCGGGTGGCGGCCAGTTCGGTGGAACCGATCAGGTCGATGAACAGCACGGCCACATCACGCTCCTGGCCACCCAGTTCGGTGCCGCGCTCGAGCGCCCGGCGGGCGACGTCCTCGCCGACGTAGCGACCGAACAGATCCCGCATCCGCTGACGCTCACTGAGCTCGCGGACCATATCGTTGAAGCCGGCCTGCAGCAGTCCGAGTTCGGTGGCGTCGTAAATCTGCATGTGCGCGTTGTAGTTTCCGCGCTGGACCTCCCCGAGAGCCCAACGAAGCTGTCGCAGCGGA
>JAHBAP020000355.1 GCA_018500005.2 Mycobacterium sp.
CGTCAGGACAAGGGGGTGGCGGCCTTCGCCGGGTTCGTCGGATACGCGTCGATGAACCTGGCCATCAACTTCTTCCTCGACGCCCGCAACGTCGACACGACCGACAAGGCCCAGATCGCCCATTACGCGATCCGCGATGTGCTCGGCATCCCCTCGATGGACACCGGACTGCTCGGCGCTATCGCGGTCGGCATCATCGTGACCTACCTGCACAACCGGTTCCGCACCGTCCAGATGCCCGACGCTCTGGCGTTCTTCGGCGGCACCCGATTCGTCCCGATCATCTCCGCGCTGGTGATGAGCATCGTCGGGGTGGTCATTCCGTTCATCTGGCCGACGATCAACGCCTGGATCGGTGACCTGGGCCGGCTCATCGCCTCCGCGGGGGTGTTCGGCCCATTCTTCTTCGGCACCGGCGAGGCCCTGCTGCGCCCGATCGGCCTGCACCACATCCTGGTGGCGATGTTCCGCTTCACCCCGGCCGGCGGGGTGGCCGACGTCTGCGGGACCGACGTTCAGGGCGCGCTCAACATCTTCTACGCCCAGCTGAAATGCGGTCTGGACCAGCCGATCAGCGAACCGGTGCGGCACGCCACCACCTTCCTGTCGCAGGGCAAGATGCCGGTCTACCTCGGCGGCCTGCCCGGCGCCGCGCTCGCGATGTACACCACCGCCAAGGCGAGCATGCGCCCGGAGATCAAGGCGCTGTTGATGTCCGGCGTGGTGGCGTGCGTGGTCGGCGGCATCACCGAACCGTTGGAGTTCCTGTTCCTGTTCATCGCGCCCTGGCTCTACGGCATCCACGCGGTGCTGATCGGCCTGGGGTTCCTGGCCGCTGCAGTCTTGGGCGTGTTCATCGGCAACACCGACGGCAACATCATCGACTTCGTCGTCTTCGGCGTCATGCAGGGTACCCAGACCAAGTGGTACCTGATCGTGCTGCTCGCCGCCATCTGGTTCGTCATCTATTACTTCCTGTTCCGCTGGGCGATCCTCCGGTTCAACCTGGCCACCCCGGGTCGCAGCGATGACACCCTTCCAGAGGGGCAGGAACCGCCCGTGTCCGCCGGTAGCGCTCCCGCGAAACTGGTTGCGGGCAAATACGATCCGGTCGCCATCCTGGATGCCATCGGCGGCCCGGGAAACGTCCAGGCGCTGGACAACTGCATCACCCGGCTGCGGATGGTGGTGGGCGATGCCGGTCTGCTCGACGAGGCGCGGCTGAAGAAACTCGGTGCGGTGGGAGTCGTCAAGCTCGATGACCACAATGTCCAGGTGGTGATCGGCCCGCAGGTGCAGGCCGTGAAAGACGCTCTGGCGGAACTGGTTCCGTCGGTCGGATGAGCTTCGATTTCGACGCGGTCATCGACCGGCGCGGTACCTGGTGCACGCAGTGGGACTACGTGGCAGACCGCTTCGGGGTGGCCGACCTGCTGCCGTTCACCATCTCCGATATGGACCTGCCGACCGCGCCGGCTGTCATCGCTGCACTCCGGGCCAGGCTCGATCACCCCATCCTCGGCTATTCCCGATGGCGCAACGACGACTTCCTCTCGGCCATTGAGCACTGGTACTCCCAGCGCTATGACACCACCGTCGACCCGGCCTGGATCACCTACGCGCCCTCGGTCATCTATCAGGTCGCCCGGCTCATCGGGCTGTGGTCGAAACCCGCAGACGGCGTGGTGGTCCATGCCCCCTGTTACGACGCGTTCCCGAAAACCGTTGCGGCAGCAGGTCGGCAACTGCGGCGGGTTCCGGTGGGGGACTGGGCGGCACTGGAAGCCGAACTGTGCCGACCAGACACCTCGGTCCTGCTGCTGTGCTCGCCGCACAACCCCACCGGCCACGTGTGGACCGAACCCGAACTGGTCGAGATGGGACAGTTGTGCACACGACACAACGTCGCGGTGATCAGCGACGAGATCCACTCCGATCTGACCCATCCGCCGAGCCGGCATCGGGTGTTCGCCCGGATCGCCATGGAACTGCCCGAGCCGCCGCGCTGGGCGGTGGTCACCTCGGCGTCGAAATCGTTCAACATCCCCGCGCTCACTGGAAGTTACGGACTGATCGCCGACGACGACACCCGGGCGCAGTACCTTGGCGCGCTGGCCGGTGACGGACTGAGTTCGCCGGCCGTACTGGCCCTGGTCGCCACCATCGCCGCCTACCGGGACGGTGGGCCGTGGCTTGATGCGCTGCGCATGTATCTGTGGGACAACCTGACTCTCGTCGAGCGGCGGCTCGCCGAGGCGTTCCCGCAGCTGGGCTGGACCCCGCCGCAGGCCGGCTACCTCGCCTGGATCGACGTCTCGCCGCTCGGAATCGACGATGACGCGCTGCAGGCCGAGTTGATCGGCACCGAGAAGCTGGCGATCATGCCGGGGGCCACCTACGGTTCGCCGGGACATCTGCGGCTCAACGTCGGCTGTCCGCGAAGCAAGGTCGCACGCGGTGTCGACGGGCTGATCCGAGCCCTGGACCGGCTGTCTTCGAAAGGTGACCGATGAATTCGCAGGACCGCAAGTCGCTCTACATGACCGTGCTGATGACACCGGACATGGCGAACTTCTCCGGCAACGTCCACGGCGGCACGCTGCTCAAACTGCTCGACCAGGTCGCGTACTCCTGTGCGAGTCGCTACGCCGGTACCTACGTGGTGACGCTGTCGGTGGACCGGGTTCTGTTCCGGGACGCCATCAAGGTCGGCGAGCTGGTGTCGTTCTCGGCCTCGGTGAACCACACCGGCCGTACCTCGATGGAGGTCGGCATCCGGGTCGAGACCGAAAACATCCAGAACGGCACCCGGCGGCACACCAACAGCTGTTACTTCACCATGGTGGCCGTCGACGACGAGGGCAGGCCGGTTCCGGTACCGGAGTTGGTGCCCACCTCCGAACGGGAGCAGGCCTGGTTCGACGCGGCTGCTGTACGCAAGGCCGCGCTCAAGGGCGCGTTCACCGGTTGATTGCGGTCTGGCAACAGCCCTCTGCGTGACCAGTGTGGCCTATGGTGCTGATGGGGCCAGGCCTACTAGTCTGCCCTGCATGGCGAACAAGACGGCCGCTCGCTCTGGCGCGCGAACGACCAGGTCACAAAACAGCAGGTCACAAAGCACCGGCCGGCCTGCGGCCCGGCCTGCGACCCGGTCTGCCAGGCCCGCTGCCA
>JAHBAP020000020.1 GCA_018500005.2 Mycobacterium sp.
TCGGCAGCCTCGGATTCGTCGACTATTTCCTCGAGGTCTGAAGCCTCGACGTCCTCGACATCCTCGACCACCAACTCTTCGACGTCGATCTCGTCGGCTTCTTCGTCCTCGTCGAGATCCTCGGTCTCGAGTTCCTCGGCTTCGACCATTGCCTCGGCGTCCTCGGCTTCGCCCACTGCCTCGGCATCCTCGGCTTCATCGACTGCCTCGGCGTCCTCGGCTTCGTGCTCTCCGGCGACCTTCGCCGCCGCCAGGATGCCCCCACCGGTGCCGACTGTCACCAGGTCTTCGGCCCACTCCTCTACTTCCTCGTGCAGCGGCTCAGGCTGATGACCGCGCAACAGTGCCGGGTTCTCCCGGCCCTTGGGTGCCAGCAGCATGTACACCACAGCGCCGATGAACACGAAGGTCGCGGTGAACACGTTGACCCGGATCCCGGCGATGTGGGTCGCGGTGTCGTCGCGCATCAGTTCCACCCAGAACCGGCCGACGCAGTACGCGGCCACATAGAGCGCGAACAGCCGGCCATGACCCAACCGGAATTTTCGGTCGGCCCAGATGAGCAGGACGAAGACCAGCAGGTTCCACAGCAACTCGTAGAGGAAGGTCGGGTGCACCACGGCGGCGACCTGACCGGTCGAGACCCCGTCGAGGGAATGCACGTCCACCACGCCCGAGGAGTCCCGGCGGTAGAAGACCTCCATACCCCACGGCACGGTCGTCTCCCGGCCGTACAACTCCTGGTTGAAGTAGTTGCCGAGACGGCCGATGGCTTGAGCCAGCACGATGCCCGGTGCGACGGCGTCGCCGAAGGCCGGCAGCGGAATTCCCCTGCGGCGGCAGGCGATCCACGCACCGACTCCGCCTAGGAAGACCGCGCCCCAGATGCCCAGGCCGCCTTCCCAGATCCGCAGCGCGGCACCGATCCCCGCGCCGCCCGGACCGAAGTAGGTCTTCCAGTCGGTGAGCAGGTGATAGAGCCGACCGCCGACCAAACCGAACGGCACCGCCCACAGCGCCACGTCGTAGACGACGCCGCGTTCTCCGCCGCGGGCGGCCCAGCGGCGGTCGCCGATGACCAGCGCGGCGATGATGCCGGCGATGATGCAGAGCGCGTAGGCCCGGATCGGGATGGGCCCGAGGTACCAGACGCCCTGCCCCGGACTCGGGAAGTAGGCAAGCACCGTTGTGGTCACTTAGCAGGCACTTTCTCTCGAACCCCGATGGCAAGTTCCCCGGTCAGCGTCGCGACCGCGGGCACTCCGTCGTCGGTCAGCGCCGACACCAGAGCAGAACCGACGATAACCCCGTCGGCGTAGTGAGCAATCTCGGCCGCCTGCTCGCGTGAGCGGACCCCGAGTCCGACCCCGACCGGAATGTCGGAGATCTCCCTGACCCGTCGCACCAGTTCCGGCGCCGCGTTGGAGACCGCGTCGCGGGCACCGGTCACACCCATCGTGGAGGCCGCGTAGACGAAGCCCCGGCAGGCCTGGACGGTCCGAGCCAACCGCTCCGGGGTAGAGGACGGCGCCACCAGGAAGATGCGATCCAGGTCGTGTGCTTCGGAAGCAGCCAGCCAGGCATCGGCCTCGTCGGGAATCAGGTCGGGGGTGATCATGCCCAGCCCGCCGGCGGCCGCCAGGTCACGGGCGAAAGCCTCAACTCCGTAGTGCAGCACCGGATTCCAGTAGCTCATCACCACTGCGTTGCCACCGGCGCCACTGATCGCCTCGACTGCCCGCAGGGTGTCCCGGACCCGCACACCGTGGGCTAGTGCGGCCTCGGCCGCCGTCGCGATGACCGGACCGTCCATACCGGGATCGGAGTAGGGCACACCGACCTCGATGATGTCGCACTCGGCGCTCATGGCCACCATCGCGTCGATCGAGGTCGGCACGTCGGGGTAGCCGGTGGGCAGATAACCGATGAGGGCGGCGCGGCCCTGCTCGCGGCAGGCGCCGAAGACCGGGCCCAACCGGCCCGGCGGGCTGTGCTCAACGGTCATGAGGCCCCCGGGGCTTCTTCGAACAGACCGAACCAGCGCGCGGCGGTCTCCACGTCCTTGTCGCCACGGCCGGACAGATTGACCAGGATGATCGCCTCGGGACCCAACTCGGAGGCCAGTTGCACGGCCCCTGCCACCGCATGGGCGGACTCGATCGCCGGGATGATGCCCTCCAGTCGGCACAGCAGCGCAAACGCGTCCATCGCCTGAGCGTCGGTGATGGGCCGGTATTCTGCCCTCCCGACGTCCTTGAGGAACGCATGCTCCGGTCCGACGCCGGGATAATCCAATCCTGCTGAGATGGAATGGGATTCGATGGTCTGCCCGTCCTGGTTCTGCATCACATAGGAATACGAACCCTGGAAGGCCCCGGGCGAGCCGCCGGTGAAAGTGGCCGCATGGCGACCGGTCTCGACGCCGTCGCCGCCGGCCTCACAGCCGACCAGACGCACTCCCTTGTCGTCGATGAACGGGTGGAAGATTCCGATTGCGTTGGACCCACCACCCACGCAGGCCGTGACGACATCGGGAAGTCGGCCGGTCATGGCCAGCATCTGCGCGCGGGCCTCCAGTCCGATGATCCGCTGGAAATCGCGCACCATCAACGGGAATGGGTGCGGTCCGGCAGCCGTGCCGAAGCAGTAGTAGGTGTCGTCGGCGTGCGCAACCCAGTCCCGGAAGGCTTCGTTGACGGCGTCCTTCAGCGTTTTGGAACCGGACTGCACGGCGACCACCGTGGCACCGAGCAGACGCATTCGGGCCACGTTTAGCGCCTGTCGGGCGGTGTCGACGGCTCCCATGTAGACCACGCACTCCAGTCCCAGCAGAGCGCAGGCGGTGGCGGTCGCGACCCCGTGCTGGCCGGCGCCGGTCTCGGCGATCACCCGGGTCTTGCCCATCTGGCGGGCCAGCAGGGCCTGGCCCAGGACGTTGTTGATCTTGTGCGAACCGGTGTGGTTGAGGTCCTCGCGTTTGAGGAAGATCCGGGCGCCGCCGGCATGCGCGCTCAGTCGCGACGCCTCGTACATCGGTGACGGCCGCCCCGCGTAATGGGTCTGCAGGCGGTCGAGTTCATCGAGGAAACTACGGTCGGTGCGCGACTTCTCGTATGCGGCCGTGACCTCCTCGATGACGGCCATCAACGCCTCGGGCACGTACCGGCCGCCGAATACTCCGAAGTGCCCGCGCGCGTCGGGATTGTGGGCGCTCAGTTCGGCGACGCCCGCGCTGGCGCGCGGCAGGTTCGTATCGAAAGTGGAGGTATCGGCCATCTTCAGGTCTTCAGCCGGTGGATAACTCAGCGTACCGGTTTCGGGCAGGACGGATGGGCCCCCGCTGTCACCAGACCGGACACCGCAGTCCGCGGATCTCCGCTGGTCACCAGTCCTTCGCCGACCAGCACGGCGTCCGCGCCGGCCCCTGCGTAGGCCAGCAGGTCGGCCGGACCTCGGACCCCGGATTCGGCGACCCGGATGATGTTGGACGGCAGTCCCGGGGCGATCCGGCCGAAACAGTCCCGATCGACGCTGAGTGTCTTCAGATCCCGGGCGTTGACACCGATCACCTTGGCACCGGCCTGCAACGCCCGGTCGGCCTCCTCCTCGGTGTGCACCTCGACCAGAGCGGTCA
>JAHBAP020000408.1 GCA_018500005.2 Mycobacterium sp.
CGCTACTGCCGGCCAAGCCGGTGGTGCTGCCGACCAAGCCGGTCATCCTGCCGGTCAAGCCGACCCAAGGCACGACGCTGGCTACCGCCGCCGACCGCGTCACCACGGCGTTCAAAACCGCGAGGGACCGCATCGTGGAGTCACTGGCCAGCGGCTCGCCGTTCGTGCCCGCGGCAGAGTCCCCGGCCAATTGGCTGCTGCTGGCGTTCACCCGCAAGCAACCCCTGTCGGCCGCCTCGGCCAGCCTGGTCGCGTCCAACGCCGAGACGCTGCCGGTGGTGTTGGATCTCGACGGCTACAACGTGGTCCCGGCGTCCATCGAGACCGTCGTCAGCTTCTACGGCCAGTGGACATACTGGCCCGGCGTCTCCAGCACCACCCAGGGCAAGCAGGACTTCCACATCGTCGACCCGATCTCCGAAGAAACGGTGGGCAGCTTCAGCGCCCTCATCGAGCAAGGTGATCCGACCTCTCTGGGCACCAGGTACGTCGAACTCCTGGTGACCGACAATGACGGGCAGAACGTGGGTACCGAGGCGGGCCAGACCCCGCCCGTCGGCTCGATCATCTCGTCTTGGACCCTGCTGGGGATGTTCGGCTGGAAGTACTCCTCGATGCCGACCTCGGCGGATACCAACAAGGTTTCCTTCAAGGCCGTGACCCCGTTCGGTGATATCCCGGTGCCGTTCTTCTGGTACGACGCCGCCGAGGGCATCGCCAACCACACCTTCGACAACACCCCGATCAACGTCACCGAGGGCTACAGCATCGTGCCCGCCGACCCGGTCGGCGAGAAGATCAAGGCAACCTCCGGGCTGCTGCCGCTGTTCAACAGCATCCAGGGCGAGCAGCGTTTCAACGTCGTCGACTCCAACGGCACCTCGGTGGGCAGCTTCCAGGGTGAGTTCACCACCACCGGCGACGTCCTGGGCATCTCGACTGAGGCGATCCGGGTCACCGCCAACGACGGCATCAACGTCGGTACGGGTCCCGGGCAGGTCCCGCCGGTCGGCACGGTCTACAACGTCGCAAATCTGGATCTGCTGCGCTCCAAGCTGCTGTACTTCTCCAAGCCCACGGAAAACGGCACCCTCACGCAGAACATCCTGATGACACCGCTGGGGACCTTCAAGTTCCCCAGCCGGCTCAACGCCTCGGTGGAACCGGCCATCAAGCTGCTGGCCCCCGGCGGCAAGACATTCGTCCCCAGTTCCGACGCACTGCCCGCCGGGGTGAACGGGCTTCCGCCCCGTGACGTACAGATCCAGAACTACCAGCAGTTCGACGTTCTGGACTCCGACGGTAACAAGATCGGCAACGTCGACGCCGACACCACCTCCCAGTGGGACAGCTACCGGGCGCACAGCAAGTCGCTACTGATCACCAAGGTCAACTCCGGCACCCCCGGCACCGACGCCGGCGACGTCCCGACGGTCGGCACCGTCATCAACGTGATCTACTTCGGCAATCTGGGCTTCGGGATCTCCGACTCGATCACCCCGATCCCGACCGGAGAGGTGCGGGCGTTCCAGTTCCTCACCCCGTGGGGGGCCATCCCGCTGACCCCGGTCAATGCCCCGGTGGGCCGGATCCCGGTGGAGTACTACAACCCGTTCGAGCTCGTCTGACGCAGTAAGCAACTGTGGGCCCCTCCAAGCGGAGGGGCCCACAGTGCTTTTGGAGCTTGTTAGGCACCCCGGCGGTAGAGGACCACCCGGCCGCCCTTCTTAGGGGTGAACGCCACGCCGCGGTGGTGCCACTTCTCCCCGGGAGCTGAGGTGGTGCGGATGGTCCAGTGCCGCAACACCGTTCGCAGCACGACGTCGAGTTCCATGTTGGCGAAAGCGGCCCCGACACAGCGGCGGGTGCCACCGCCGAACGGAACCCAGGAGAACGTGTTGGGCTTCTCGTCGAGGAACCGCTGCGGGTCGAAACGCTCCGGGTTGGGGTAGACCTGCGGGTCGCGGTGCAATTCCAGCAGACTGATCAGGATCGAATAACCTTGCGGCAGGCGCCAATCGCCGAGTTCGTACATCGGCGCGGCGACGTTTCGGCCGGCGAAGTCGATGACCGTCCGGTTGCGCTGAACCTCGAAGATGGTGGCCTGCCGGTAGGTGTTTTCGTCGGTGGCCGCCTCGGCGACCAGCCGCTCCAGCACCTGCGGGTGGCGGGAGATCCGCTCGAAGACCCAGCCGAGCGTCGAGGCAGTGGTCTCGTGCCCGGCGCCCAGCAGGGTCAGCATCTCGTCGCCGAGATCGCTTCGGCTCATTGACGTTCCGTCGTCGTAGGTGGAGCGCAGGAACAGCGACAGCACATCGGTGCGGTCCTCGAAGTTCGGGTCCCGGCGGGCCCGGTCGATCAGCTTGTCGAGGATGGCGTCATAGGTCTGGCGGTAGCCGACCAGCCGCGCCCAAGGATTGAACCGGTTCCAACTGCGCGGCGGCCGGGCCGGGCTGGGGAACAATGCCAGTCGGGAGCCCAGCGTGACCCACTTGGGCAGCAGTTCGCGCAACTGCTGCAGTTCCGCACCGTCGGCCCCGAACACCGCGCGCAGGATGACGTTGACGGTGATGCGCATCATCGGGTCGAGCGTTTCGAATTCGACGCCCTCCGGCCAGGAGGCCATTTCGCGCATGGTCTCCTCTTCGACGATGCGCTCGTAGGCGGTGATGCTCTTACCGTGCAGTGGCGGGGTGAGCAGCTTGCGGCGCCGGCGGTGATCGGCGCCCTCCAGTCCGAAAACCGACCCCTTGCCGAGGATCCGGCTGAGGTTGGGCTGGATGTTGTGCAGCACCTCGGGACTGGTGGTGAAGATCTGCTTGGCCAACGCCGGGTCGGAGATGATCACCGACTCGCCGAAGACCGGCAGCGTGACGGTGGCGGCACGACCGCATTTCCGGGTGAGCCACGAGATGAAGTGTCGGCGTGCGCCGATGAAGGCCAGCCCGATCAGCGGATTCGGCGTGCCGGGCCTGGGGGGAAGGTTGGAGGGAAGGTTCGCGGAAAGGTTGGGGGCGCCGACGCTGGCAGCCGTCTCGAGAGTCGTCGCTTCGCTCATCAATCCTCCTGTGGTACCGAGGTGTACCAATCGCTTGCGCCCCACGGTACCGTTGAGTACCAGGCGTTGACAAGGGAGGGTCCGTGACCGCACCGGTCGTCGAGCAGGCCGCCGCAGGCCAGGACTTCCGGCGCCGGCTTCTCGACGGCCTGGCCGCGGGGATCGAGGTCCGCGGCTACCGCGACACGACGGTCGCCGACATCGTCCGGCACGCGCGGACATCCAAGCGCACGTTCTACGACCACTTCGCCAGTAAGCAGGAGTGTTTCTTCGAGTTGCTGGACGCCAACAACGAGGATCTCGTCGCGACCCTGCGGTCCGCCGTCGACCCGGCTGCCCCTTGGCGGGATCAGGTGCGTCAGGCCGTTACCGCGTACGTGGCGACCATCGAGGCAACCCCGGCTCTCACTTTGAGTTGGATCAGGGAACTACCGGCGTTGGGTGCCGGTTCCCGGCCGATGATGCGCCGCGGTACCGGGA
Organism: Mycobacterium sp.; assembly: GCA_018500005.2. Classification (GTDB taxonomy): domain Bacteria; phylum Actinomycetota; class Actinomycetes; order Mycobacteriales; family Mycobacteriaceae; genus Mycobacterium. Next base: position 3,539 of record JAHBAP020000408.1, read on the forward strand.
CTGTCTCTTATACACATCTGACGCTGCCGAC
>JAHBAP020000161.1 GCA_018500005.2 Mycobacterium sp.
ATCGTCATGTACGACGGCGTCTCCAACGACGCCTTCAACGGCAGCTTCGCCCAGCAGGTCCAGACCCTGTCCGCCGCCGGTAAGCCGATCTACACGATCGCCGCACCCGCGCAGACCTGGAACGCCTTTGGTATCACCACCAACCAACTGGTCAACACGCTGCCCGGGCAGTTCGTCGGCGTCGTCCTCAACGACGGCTCGCACGTCGACTCCATGCTCGGGGTCAACCCGTTCTTCGACGCCATCCTGCAACTGGTCACCAAGCGGGTGCCGGCCGGCAACACCGCCGCCACCCACCTGCTGAGCACCGGCTGGCTCAACGACATGTACGCAGGCAACTCCCCGCAGGCCGCGGAGTACGGCTTCTACGCCGGCGCCAACACCCCGATCGTGATGGGCCCGACCGCGGCGATGGGTCTGCCGACCCCGATCGCCAACCAACTCTCCGGGCTGGATCGGATCCTCGCCTCGGTGGCCGGCCTGTTCGGTATCGACATCCCGCCCAACGTCCCGACCAGCACCGACAACGGCATCAACGGGGTTATCGTGCCGCCGTTGTCCAACGGGGTCACCGGGCTGCGGACCGGCAACGCCGTGCTGAACATCCCGTCCGGTGACGGCTACGCGGCCCCGGCCGACTGGTACTTCCCGACCCAGGCCGACGGCACGGTGGCGGCCAACGGCGTCATCTGGCTGCAGCACGGCTTCCTGGGCTTCAAGAGCTGGTACGCCGACATGGCCCAGGCGCTGGCCCAGGAGACCAACAGCATCGTGGTGGTTCCCCAGATCAACTGGTTCGACCCCGCCTTCTCCGGTCAGGCCGCCGCGCAGATGTTCACCGGCGACCGCGGGGCGCTCAACCTCAGCGCCAGCCTGGCCGGCCTGCAGGGCCCGCTGCCCGAGAAGTTCATCCTCACCGGGCATTCCGCCGGCGGCAACTTCGCCACGGTGGCCGGCGCGGGGACCGTCGACAACGGCGCCGCCGCGGACCTGCTCGGCGTGGTGATGTTCGACGGGGTGTCCTTCCCCGACGTGTTCCCGACAGCGATCGCCAAACTGGACAGCCTCGGCATCCCGGACTATCAGATCGCCGCCACCCCGCAGAGTTGGAACGCCTGGGGCACCACCACCGACCAACTGGCGCTGCTGCATCCCGACCAGTTCATCGGCGTGCTGATCGACAACGGTTCGCACACCGATTCCGTCGAGGGCGACACCCTGTTCGCCAGGCTGGCCGCGGTGGCCAGCAACATCCTGGTCCGCAAGTCCCCGCCCGGCGGCAAGGAAGCGGTGCGCACCTTCGCGACCGGCTGGGTAAACGACCTCTACAGCGGCTCCTACGGCCCGACCGACCCGTTCTACGGCTTCTACGGCAACCCGAACGACGGCACCTACGTTCCCAACCAGCCGCTGGCGATGGGGGAGGCTGGTGCCACGACGCTGCCGGCGCCACCGCCGGTGGACGTCGACCAGTACGCGGGGAAGTGGTACGAGCAGGGCAGTTTCCGGCAGTTCTTCTCCGTCGTTCTGGTCAACACCACCGCGACGTACACCCCGCAGCCCGACGGCTCGATCAAGGTGGAGAACGCCGGCCAGTACTTCGGTCCCAACGGCCCGGCGGTCAACATCGTGGGGGCGGCAGTGTCGGCCAACAGCCCGACCAACACCCGGCTCAACGTGGGCTTCGGCCCGCGGCCGCCCAAGGCCAGCGATCCCGGCAACTACTGGATCATCGACTACGCGCCCGACTACAGCTGGGCGATCGTCAGCGATCCCAGCCTGCGCAGCGGCTACATCCTGACCCGCGACCAGACCGTCAGCCAGGACGAGTACGACGCGCTCGTCGCCAGGGCCCAGCAGTTGGGCGTTTCGGGCCGGATCCTGCGCACCAAGCAGTTCCCGCCGTCGTCCGCGGCGACGGTGCCCGGTCCGGCTGGGCCCTCAGTGGTCCCCGCAACCGTCACCGTCTAGGGGTTTGCGCATAAAAATCCGGACCAAACACAGCGAAATCGCTTGACGGAAGCCCTTTGACGGTTCACGCTGTTCACCAGCATGTGTCCCGGGTAGCAACTTCGCCAGCCAGCGTCAGCCCGCCCAGGGATGCGCTGGTTGAGAGTGGCGCCGTTCTGCGGTATGGTTGGACGTTGCGCTGGCTTCCCCCTGCCTTTCCTCATCTCGCACCTTGACACCGTGGTCTTGGTCTGAGCTGGTTTTCCCAGTTCAGGAGACCTTTTACGTGTCGTGCGCGGTGTCGGATCGGATCAGGGCTCAGATGTCAGCGCGAACCGACGCAGATTAGCGGCGAACGGGCTGGCGCACGCCGGTATCCGGGTTCCGCATTAGGTGCTGGAAGGATGCATCTTGGCAGTCTCTAGCCAGAGCAAGTCGACGACGAACTCTTCAAACTCCGTCCCGGGGGCCCCGAAGCGAGTCTCCTTCGCCAAGCTGCGCGAGCCGCTGGAAGTTCCCGGCCTGCTCGATGTCCAGACCGACTCCTTCAAGTGGCTCATCGGCGCCGACCAATGGCGCGAGAAGGCGAAGGCCGCCGGTGACCCCAACCCGGTCGGTGGCCTCGAGGAGGTGCTCGCCGAGCTTTCGCCGATCGAGGACTTCTCCGGCTCGATGTCGCTGAGCTTCTCCGACCCGCGCTTCGACGAGGTCAAGGCGCCGGTCGACGAGTGCAAAGACAAGGACATGACGTACGCGGCCCCGCTGTTCGTCACGGCCGAGTTCATCAACAACAACACCGGCGAGATCAAGAGCCAGACCGTCTTCATGGGCGACTTCCCGATGATGACCGAGAAGGGCACCTTCATCATCAACGGCACCGAGCGCGTGGTGGTCAGCCAGCTGGTCCGCTCGCCCGGTGTCTACTTCGACGAGTCCATCGACAAGTCCACCGAGAAGACCCTGCACAGCGTCAAGGTGATCCCCGGCCGCGGCGCGTGGCTGGAGTTCGACGTCGACAAGCGCGACTCCGTCGGCGTCCGCATCGACCGCAAGCGCCGCCAGCCGGTCACCAC
>JAHBAP020000532.1 GCA_018500005.2 Mycobacterium sp.
CCACTTTAAATGTCAGTTGTCAGTTGTCAGTTGTTTTTGGTTTCTCCAATTGCAAATGACGAATGGCGAGTGACCAATGACCAATAAGACATGCACGGCCACGTATCCTACGACGTCTTCCTGCGCAGCATTGCCGGTGATGCGGTGGTGGTCCGATCGGCCGGCAGCGCTCCCGCGGATGCGGTGAATCCCGCTGCGGTGCAGGCGATGGCCGAGGTCGGTGTGGATATCTCCGATCAGGTCCCGACCTTGCTCACCCAGGAGGCGGTGCAGTCCGCCGATGTGGTGATCACCATGGGATGCGGAGACGCCTGCCCGGTACTGCCCGGGGTCAGCTACCGCGACTGGCAGCTGGAGGACCCGGCGGGCAAGGGAATCGACGCCGTGCGCCCGATCCGCGACGAAATCCGGACCCGCGTGCAGGCGCTGGCCACCGAACTGCTCGGCGGCTAGTTAACGCCGGGAGTGCTGAACCGCAAACGACCCGGCGCCGGCGAAGGCAATCAGCAGGAACGCGAAGAGGTACAGCACCGCAAGCTCTCCGCCGTTCTGGATGGGGTGCAGCGCATTCGGTTGATGTTCGGTGAGGTAGGCGTAGGTCATCACGGCTGCGCCGACCAGTGCCGCGACCCGCGCGAACAAACCGAGTGCCACCAGCAGGCCGACCACCAGCTCCAGGACCCCGGCGTACCAGTAGGGCCAGGTTCCCATCGGGATGGCGCCCGTCTTCGTCGACGGCCAGCCGAACAGTTTTGCGGTCCCGTGGACTGTGAACAGCAGTCCGATGACGATCCGGAAGACACCGAGGGCGGCCGCTGAGTGGCGGTCCAGGAGGGCGTCGAGTCGCTGGAGCATGTCAGCGCGCCAGGGGGCTGTAGAAGACGAGTCCGTTGCCCTTGTTGTCGTACACCACGGCACGACGTTCGTGGGCGTCGTCGTACGGGCCTTTGACGATCCCGCCTCCGCTGGCCTCGACCGCCTTGGCGGCGGCGTCGACGTCGGTGGTCTTGATGCCGACGACTACCTGGCCGGGAATCGGATGATCCACCGCGGTGGCCAGTGCAAGGGTCACCGCGCCCCCGTCGAGAGCGGCGAAGTGCGCGCCGTCGCGGAACTTCAGCGGCATCCCCAGCGTCCCGCCGTAGAACTCGATGGATTCGTCCAAATCGTCGGTGGAGAGGATGATCATCTTCACTTCGAGATTGCTCATGTCGTCAGCCTAGATCGGGATTGATCTCATGGGGGAAATCAGAATCTTTGCCGCAGTAGCGACTGCGCTCGTCGCCATCACCACATCGGCCATCGTCATGGGGCTCAGGGCAGTTGTAGTACTCCGGACCGGGGCGCGGCAGACGCCGCCGGGACCGCTGCGGAATATTCCAGAGGGCGACGATGCGTATTGGGAGGACGGTGACCGCGATGGCGACGGCACGCCTGCGAACCGCCCAGCAACTGAACCGGGATTCGCTTTAGTTCAAGTGCGCGCGCACGCGGTAGTACGCCACCATCTGCCGGGTCTGCTGTACTCGGCTGGTTAGCGCTTGCCTGTATCCGCGCCGCCACGCCACCGCCAGTTCACCGCAGCCGTAATACGGGTTCGGTGCTTGCAGTTCCGCGCGGCGGCCCTCACTCAACGCGCACCGGATTTCAGCGTCGGTGTACACGCCGCCGATTATCGCGCCCAGGTCTGACATTGATGCTGTAATGGCGGCCCCACCACGGCTTTCGCAGTTGATGATGGGTGTCGCGGCGTTCGGCGGCTGGTGGTGACTCTCGGTCTGACTGACACCCTGCTGGGTTGTCTGCCATTTGATCTGTCCCACCAGATCGTCGGCCGTCGTTGAGAGGCCCCGGCTGGGCGGACATGACTTAATCAGGAGCTTGGCGGTTCCCTCATCAATGTCTTGTCTGCCCGCCCACCCGGGGTGTCCACAGCTATTGCCTGGCACGGCTCAAGAAGGGACACACCAATAGTGGCACTACAACCGGCGGTCGTCATCGGCGCCGACACACATCTGGACACCATCCACCTCGCAGCGCTGGACTCGCTCGGCAAGCCTCTCGCTGATTCGGAATTCCGCACCTGCCCCCGCGGCTATGCCGCCGCTATGGTGCGGTACCGCTCCGGTTCCAGCTTCCTCGGGAAAGACTCAGCGGCACAGGCTCTCTCGCGGTGGTGATCGCCAAGCCAACCATGCTCTTTACCGGGTGGCCCTGGTCCGGATGTCAGCCGACAACCGCGCCCGCGAATACGTAACCCGCCAGCTGGCCAACGGCCGCTCCAAAATGGAAGTTCTGCGGCTGCTCAAACGAGCCCGGGCCCGGGAGGTCTTCCGGCTCCTCACCCAACACTGCGACGTCGACGATTACAGCGACCTGCGCCCCACACGACAGGGCAAGAACATCACCCTGACCGCCGTGGCCCAACACTTCGGCGTCTGGCCCACGGTGATCAGCCGGCTCGAACGGGGCCTGCAACGCGACGACACCCTCGTCAGCCGCTACCGCGACTGGCTCGCAGCAGCCTGAGCCGGGCTATCAACACGAGGCCTGTCACCATGACCCCATGGCTCCCAACACTCGACCGATGCCCCCAGTCCGCCGCGCCGGCGAGCATGACCATCACGAGTTGCTCGCGCTGATCGAGCAGTTCTACGGCATCGACGGCCACGATTTCGATCCTGCACGCATCGACCGAGGCCTGCTGCCCCTGCTGCGCGACGACACTCACGGGCAGGTGTGGATCCTTGGTAACCCCCCGATCGGCTACGCCATCGTCACCTGGAGCTGGTCACTGGAATCCGGCGGCAGAGACTGCATCCTCGACGAGCTGTACGTCGCCTCGCGGGGCGACGGGCTCGGCACCCACCTCATGACCGAAGTCATCAACCATGCCCGTCGCGCCGGCGCAGCCGCGATGTTCCTGGAAACCGAAGCGCCCAACGAGCGCGCCCGGCACTTCTACGAAAAACTCGGCTTCGAGCACGAGGACTCCACCTGGTTCAGCCGCGACCTCTGACCCCTTGACAGCAATAGGAGCATCAAGGGGCTCATAAAAATAAACTGCCGGCTCACACTTAGCTGACGTGACCGCGCGCCGCACAATCAGCGCCAAGGCCCGATGCCAGCCCGTTGACTGCGCCAACGCTTCTGGCATAGCACTCATGTTCGAGAAATTACGCGCAGGATGCGACAGGCTGGCGGGGCGGAAATCCCGGCTGCGGATGAATGGGCCGCTGGGTATACACCAGCCGCTGTGCGGGTACATCCCACCGCGGCGGTGTTCGAGCGGTCCGGTTCGGCGGCGCACCGTTATGGTTTGCAGGTGAGCGACAACCAGATGCTGGTCCTCAACAGGGCCGACCTCGACAGCCTCGGACTGACCTGGACCGAGATCATCGACGTCCTTGAGGACGCGTTCCGCCAGAAGGCGCAGGGCCTGGTGCAGAACCCGCCCAAGCCCAAGGTCACCCCCCGCGAGGACGCGTTCATCCATGCCATGCCGGCCTATCTGGGCGGTTCGGACAGGATCGGCCTGAAGTGGGTCGCCGGATACGAGCAGAACAACGCCAAGGGGTTGCCCTACATCTACGGCGTGATGATCATGAACGACCCGGAGACGGGCCGTCCGGTGGCGATGCTCGACGGCGGTTGGATCACCGAGATGCGCACCCCCGGCGTCTCCGGGGTGACGATGCGTCACGTTCCCGGTGACCCCCAGCACCTTGCGATCGTCGGTTGCGGCCTACAGGGCCAGCGCCATCTGGAAGTGGCGCTCGAAGTGCACCCCGGTATCACCCACATCACCGCCTACGACCGCAACGGCGACCGGGTCCGCAGGATGTTCGAGGAGAAGGCCGGCGACCGGGTGACCCGACTGGCCGACTCACCGGTCGACGCCGTCGCGGGGGCCGACCTGGTGGTCACCACCATTACCGTGCCGCTCGACCCGAAACTGGACTGTGCCAACACCGACCCCAACGCGCTGTTGCTGCCGGTCGATTACGACGATGCCATGGCGCAGAAGGCGTTTGACGATGCTGTCGTCTATTGCGTGGACGATCTGGGTCAGTACGGGTCGGTAGCCGACACCATGTACTTCTTTGGCCTACCCAAGCCGGACACGCACCTTGCCGCCGTGGTGTCGGGCGAATATGAGGTGCCCACCACCGGGCGCCGGATGTTTTTGAACATGGGCATCGCGATGGACGACGTCGCGCTCAGCGCCCTGATCCTGGACCGGGCACCGGCCGCCGGGGTCGGCCGCTACATTGAGTTCCCATGACGGTCACCGATCGCAGAGCCTGGCTTCGGGCCGGGGTACTGGCCGCCGGAATCGGCGCAGGACTGTTCGCTGCACCTGGAATCGCGATGGCCGACGACGGCCGCGGTGCCGGCACCGACCGGAACCACGCCCCCGCGCGATCCCACGAGCCCGTCCGTCGGGCGCCGACACCGCAAGCCGTCAAGCGGAGCCGACCCGTCGTCGCGAACCCGGCGGCGGCTGCTAAATCAGCGGCGGCTTCTGAACCAGCGAAGATTCCTGCGGCCAAACCGGTTTCGGACAAACCGGCTTCGGACAAACCTTCTGCGAACACGACCGCGACCCGTCCTGTCGGGCCGATCAAGTCGGCGGTCCTTGCGGCGAAGGCCTATGTCTACGGCTACCCGTTGATGGAATATCAGCGCGTGCGGCAGACCGTCGGGGAAGTCAACACGCTCTTCTCGCTGACCAGTTTCGCCAATCCGGACGTCGACCCGATCTGGCAGGCCATCGGCGGCGGTAAGCGGCCCAACGTCGACACCTTCTACTCGCTGGCCGAATTGGACCTCAGTAACGGGCCTGTCGTGCTGTCCATCCCCGATATGGGCAGCCGCTACTTCAGCTTCCAGCTCACCGATCCATACACCAACGTGTCCGGCTATATCGGTTCGCGCACAACGGGATACGGTCCGGGGAAGTACGCGATCACCTGGACCGGTGGCCCAGAGGTGGACATCCCGGGTACGCAGACCGTGCTGGTGCCCTACTCCAGCATGATGGCTCTGGGCCGCACCTTGGCAGGCGACGAAGCTGATCAGCAGACGGCCATCGAATTGATCAAGCAGTACTCGCTGAATCCGAGCGGTGGTGCGGTCAGTCCGGTGATCCCGATTCCGAAACCCGGTGTCGGCTACCTCGACGCCATCAGCGCCGGAATCGAACTCAACCCGCCGCCGGCCATCGACGGTCCGGAACTGGCGGAACTGGCGCAGATCGGCGTCGGCCCGGGACTGCGGGTCGCCGATGCCAACCTCGGTCTGCTGTCGACGGTCGCGGTCGAGCTCGCGGTGAGGTCCACCGCTGCGCTGCTGCCGCTAGTGGTCTCGGTCAATCAGTACGCGGCTGCACTCGGTCACCGTGGCTGGGCCACTCCCAATCCCGAGATCGGTGACTACGGCACCGACTACCTGTTCCGTGCCGGAGTTGCGCAGGCCGGACTGCTGGCCAACACCCCGGATGAGGCCGTCTACTCCGCGGGGCTGCTGAGCAAGAACCTGATGCCGCTTCGTGGTTGGGGCACCCGGCCCTATCTGCTTCATTTCGAGCCGGGGGAGCTACCGCCGGTGGATGCGTTCTGGTCGGTCACCGTTTACGACAAGGACGGCTACCTGGTTCCCAACCCCGAGCACCGCTACAGCGTCAGCAGCAGCAGGCCCGAAGAGTTGGTGTACCGGCCCGACGGCTCGCTTGACATCCTCTTCGCTCTCCGCGATCCCGGCGACCCGGGTGCCAACTGGCTGAAGGTGCCGGCCGGCGGCCGGTTCAGTGCCTACCTGCGGATGTACTGGCCGCAGGAGCCGATTCTCGACGGCACCTGGCAGCAAC
>JAHBAP020000548.1 GCA_018500005.2 Mycobacterium sp.
AGCCGGCGGGCCGGCGACATTCAACCCGGGAGCCGGCGGGCCGGCGACATTCAACCCGGGAGCCGGCGGGCCGGCGACATTCAACCCGGGAGCCGGCGGAGGTCCACCCACACCGAGGTCAGGGGCCTGAGGACCATCAGTCACGTCAGCCAGTATCCCAGGTCTGGACCCGTCCACCGGTTCTGGGACAATCTTGGCTATGCCTGATGCCCGGCCTGACGTCCGCCGACGCGAAGCCCCCGACCGCAACCTGGCCCTGGAATTGGTCCGGGTCACCGAAGCCGGGGCCATGGCCGCCGGACGCTGGGTCGGCCGGGGCGACAAGGAGGGCGGCGACGGGGCCGCCGTCGATGCCATGCGCGAGTTGGTGAACTCGGTGTCGATGCGCGGAGTCGTGGTGATCGGCGAGGGCGAAAAGGACAACGCCCCGATGCTCTACAACGGCGAGGAGGTCGGCAACGGCGACGGACCGGACTGCGACTTCGCCGTCGACCCGATCGATGGCACAACCCTGATGGCCAAGGGCATGCCCAACGCCATCTCGGTGCTGGCAGTCGCCGAGCGCGGCGCGATGTTCGACCCGTCGGCGGTGTTCTACATGAACAAGATCGCCGCCGGACCCGACGTCGCGGACTTCATCGACATCACCTCACCGATCGCGGCCAATATCCAGCGCATCGCCAAGGTCCGCAAGGCATCGGTCTCCGACATCACCGTGTGCATCCTGGACCGGCCGCGTCACGAGAAGCTGATGTCGGAGGTCCGCGGTGCAGGCGCCCGAATCCGGCTGATCTCCGACGGCGATGTGGCAGGCGCGATTTCGGCCTGCCGGCCCGACTCCGGCACCGACCTGCTGGTCGGTATCGGCGGGACCCCGGAGGGCATCATCACCGCGGCGGCGATCCGCTGCATGGGCGGCGAGATCCAGGCGACCCTGGCGCCCAAGGACGACGAGGAACGTCAGAAGGCCATCGACCGCGGTCACGATCTGGACCGCGTGCTGACCACCAGGGATCTGGTGTCCGGAGAGAACGTGTTCTTCTGCGCCACCGGCGTCACCGACGGCGACCTGCTCAAGGGCGTGCGCTTCTTCGGCGGTGGCTGCACCACCCAGTCGATCGTGATGCGGTCCAAGTCCGGCACGGTCCGCATGATCGAGGCCTACCACCGGCTTTCCAAACTCAACGAGTATTCCGCGGTGGACTTCACCGGGGATGCCGACGCCGCCTATCCACTTCCGTAAGACCCCACCGAAGAACCGAGCAGAGGGAGCACATGTCCAACGACGGCGAGTACCGCATCGAGCACGACACCATGGGCGAGGTCCGGGTGCCGATCAATGCCTTGTGGAGGGCGCAGACGCAGCGCGCCGTGGAGAACTTCCCGATCTCCTTCCGCGGACTCGACCGCAACCAGATCCGAGCCATGGCACTGCTTAAGGCGGCGTGCGCCCAGGTCAACAAGGACCTCGGCAAGCTTCCGGCGGAGAAGGCCGACGCCATTATCGCCGCCGCCAATGAGATCGCCGACGGCAAGCACGACGACCAGTTCCCGATCGACGTGTTCCAGACCGGCTCGGGCACCAGTTCCAACATGAACGCCAACGAGGTGATCGCCTCGATCTGTGACCGCAACGGCGTGAAGGTCCACCCCAACGACGATGTCAACATGTCGCAGTCGTCGAACGACACCTTCCCGACCTCAACCCATATTGCGGCCACCGAAGCTGCTGTGCGCCAGTTGATTCCGGCGCTGGAGGTGCTGCATACCGCCCTGGTCAGCAAGGCCAGGCAGTGGCGTACGGTCGTGAAGTCGGGCCGCACCCACCTGATGGATGCCGTTCCGGTCACCCTCGGCCAGGAGTTCGGCGGCTATGCCCGCCAGATCGAGGCCGGCATCGAACGGGTCAAGGCGACGCTCCCCCGGCTCGGCGAGCTGGCGATCGGCGGAACCGCCGTGGGCACCGGGCTCAACGCCCCCGATGGGTTCGGCGCGAAGGTCGTCGAAGTGCTCGTCGCCCAGACCGGTCTGGCGGAGTTGAGCACCGCCAAGGACTCCTTCGAAGCCCAGGCCGCCCGGGACGGACTCGTCGAGGCCTCCGGCGCGCTGAAGACCATCGCGGTCTCGCTCACCAAGATCGCCAACGACATCCGCTGGATGGGCTCGGGTCCGTTGACCGGTCTGGGTGAACTGCACCTGCCGGACCTGCAACCGGGCTCCTCGATCATGCCGGGCAAGGTGAATCCGGTGATCCCGGAGGCCGTCACCCAGGTGGCCGCCCAGGTGATCGGCAATGACGCCGCAATCACGGTGGGCGGTCTGTCGGGTGCCTTCGAGCTCAACGTCTACATCCCGATGATGGCGCGCAACCTGCTGGAGTCATTCACGTTGCTCGCCAACGTCTCCCGATTGTTCGCCGATCGCTGCATCGACGGCCTGGTCGCCGATGAGGAGCGCCTCAAGCGCCTCGCGGAGTCGTCACCGTCGATCGTCACCCCGCTGAACTCTGCGATCGGCTACGAGGAGGCCGCCGCGGTCGCCAAGGAAGCCCTCAAGGAGCACAAGACGATTCGGCAGACGGTGATCGACCGGGGTCTGATCGGCGAGAACCTCTCCGAGGCCGAACTCGACAAGCGTCTGGATGTGCTGGCCATGGCCAAGGTGCGCGAGGAAGGCTAGTTCCCTCCCGCTCATTGTGCGCTGACGGCCAGCCGTTGGATTCCAGGGGCCAGGGTAAGGCTGTGCAGCACCAGGCTCAGGGTCACGGTGACGACGACGGCGGTGCCGATCAACTCGGTGTTCTGAATTTCGCCGCGGTTGATCACCAGTAGGCCAAGGACCACGGTGCCGATCCCGCGCGGACCGAACCAGCCGATGAAGAGCCGTTCACGTATCGGCAGGTCGGTTCGAACCAGCGAGAGCAGGACGGTGACAACGCGGACGGCGAACAGTGCCAGGACGGCGAACACGATGACCCGCCAATCCGCGCGCATCCATCCGTCGATCACTGCGAAGGCGCCGAACATCGCGAACACCAACAGTTCCAGCAGTTGCCCGGCGGCGTCGGAAACCTGGGTGGGAAGGGCATCTTCGGCCTTGCGCCTGCTGACGAAGGAGAACGCCAAACCTCCGGTGAATGCGGCGACAAAACCGCTGGCCTCGAGGCGTTCACCGACCGCAAAACAGATGAATGCCAAAGCCAGCGTGGCCAATTGCGCCCAGGTGTCGCTCATCCAGTGGTACCGCCGTGACCGCGCTACGACCACTCCGCCGACAAGACCGACGGCGCCGCCGGCAAGTAGCGAAAGGAACTCGGTGCTGAACATGAACCATGCCCAATTCGCATCGCGGCGGGCGGCCTGTTCGGAGGCCAACGCGAGCGCCGTCAGCAGGATCGCCAGGGCGAAGCCGTCATAGAAACCGCTCTCCACCGACAGCGTATGGCGAACCCGTTCGGGGATGCGACGGTTGTCCAGCAGTGCTTCGATCAGCGCCGCTTCGGTGGGGGCGACGATCGCGGCCAGACAGACCGCCTCCCACCACGGCAGCACCGGCAGCAGCACCACCGCCGTCAGCGCGCCCAGCAGCACCGTCAACGGGATGCCGATGACCAGCAGTCGCAATGTCACCGATCCATGCACCCGGATGCGGTCAAAGCTCAGATTGGCGGCCTGATTGAACAGGATGACGGTGAGTGCCAACTGCGCCAGCACGGTGTAACCCTCGGTGCCCGGACCGGCGTCCAGAAAGCCTAAACCGAAGGGGCCCAATCCCATTCCGGCGAGCAGGAAGATCAGCGCGGGTGCGATGGCGGAGCGGTTGACCCGTTCGGAGACCACCGCGTAGCCGAGGACCAGTACGGCCAGGACAAGCGGTGTGGCGTAGTGCACTAGACCCCGTTGGTCGGGCCGCCACTGTTGGCGCCCGGGATGTCGGTGATCGGGAAGTTCGGCATCGGTGTGGGCGACGGCGTGGCCGGCAGCGATGGGATGTCGGCGGCCGGAATGTCATGAATCAGGTTCACCGGCGGCCCGTTCTCCCGTCCGCCGTAGACACTCCCGGGGGCCCGGTCACCGAGCAGTTGGCTGACCGTGACCAGGTGGTATCCGTTGGCTTCGAGCACCGGCAGGAACTGCTGCACCAGGTCGACGGTCGAGGAGTAGGTGTCGTGAAACAGCACCACCGAGCCCGGCTTGATCTGAGTCATCAGCATGTAGCGGGTGGCAACGGTGTCGGAGTCGTTGATCCAGTCGAACGGGATCACATCCCAGAGGATGCCGGCCAGACCCTCTTTGGCGGCGACGGCGTTGACCGCATCATCGGTCAGTCCGCCGGGGGGCCGCCACAGCGTCGGGGTCTGTCCGGTCGCGGCGGTGATCGCCTCCTGGGCCTTCGACAGTTGATCCGGCACATACCGAGCCGGGATGGTGGTCATATTGGGGTGTTCCCAGGTGTGGTTGCCGATCTCCATACCGGCCTCGGCAATCCGCTTGGCGCCCTCGGGGTTGGCCGCCACCTTGTTGCCGATCAGGAAGAAGGTGGCTTTGGCGCCGGCGTCGCCCAGGACCGTCAGGAGACGGTCGGTGTAGGGAGTGGGCCCGTCGTCGAAGGTAAACGCCACGCACTTGTCCACCGCACAGTCCACCGGCGCCGACTGAGCCGTCTTCGCGCCGGGGGCGCACCCCACTAACAGCAGCGTCGCGGCAAACAGAGAAAGTCCGCGCAGCACGGCGGTCAGTTTACGGCAGCACCTCGGGGCTGAACTCCTCCAGCATCTCGGTGACCAGAGCTGCGATCGGGGAGCGTTCGCTGCGGGTCAGGGTGATGTGGGCGAAGAGCGGATGGCCCTTGAGCTTCTCGATCACCGCCGCCACCCCGTCGTGCCGGCCAACACGCAGGTTGTCACGTTGCGCGACGTCATGGGTGAGTACCACCCGCGATCCGGCACCGAGCCGGGACAGCACCGTGAGCAGGACGTTGCGCTCCAGCGACTGCGCCTCGTCGACGATGACGAACGAGTCGTGCAACGAGCGGCCGCGGATGTGGGTCAGTGGAAGCACCTCGAGCATGCCGCGAGACTGCACCTCCTCGAGCACCGCCGGACTGGCCAGCCCCTCCAGGGTGTCGAAGACGGCCTGGGCCCAGGGGCCCATCTTGTCGCTCTCGCTGCCGGGCAGGTAGCCCAATTCCTGTCCACCGACGGCGTACAACGGCCGGAACACCACGACCTTGCGCTGGCTGCGTCGCTCCAGCACGGCCTCCAGACCGGCGCACAGGGCCAGCGCGGATTTACCGGTTCCGGCCTTGCCGCCGAGCGAGACGATGCCGACGGATTCGTCCAGCAGCAGGTCGAGGGCGACGCGCTGCTC
>JAHBAP020000081.1 GCA_018500005.2 Mycobacterium sp.
AGATCAAACTCGGCGTGCTGCCGGGCATGGGCGGCTCGCAGCGGCTGACCCGCGCCATCGGCAAGGCCAAGGCGATGGACCTGATCCTGACCGGGCGCAATATCGACGCGGCCGAAGCCGAGCGCAGCGGCCTGGTGTCACGGGTGGTGCCCGCCGACAAGCTCCTCGAGGAGGCCAACGCGGTGGCCACCACCATCTCGCAGATGTCGCGGTCGGCCGCGCGGATGGCCAAGGAAGCGGTCAACCGCGCCTTCGAGTCCTCCCTGACCGAGGGACTGCTCTACGAGCGCCGACTTTTCCACTCGGCCTTCGCCACCGATGATCAGACCGAGGGGATGGCGGCCTTCACCGAGAAACGCGCCCCCAACTTCACCCACCGATAGGCTGCCGTTTCGTGACTGTCACCGACATCGGACCCGCGCCCGCGAAACCCGAGGACTTCAAACCGGATTGGTGGCGACGGCGCTACACGTTCACCGGGACCGCGGTGGGCCTGCTGTTCGTGCTGTTGTCGATGACCCCGTCGTTGCTACCGCGCGGCCCGTTGTTCCAGGGCATCGTCAGCGGTGCGGCCGGCGCCATCGGGTATTCCCTCGGCGTCTTCGCGGTGTGGCTCGTGCGGTTCATGCAGTCCAAGCCGAGCAGTCCGCCCGCACCGCGCAGGGCGTGGGTGATGCTGATGCTGGTCGGCGCCCTGGCGGTACTGCTGGGCGTGGTGTACTTCCACTACTGGCAGGACCATGTCCGCGATCTTTTCGGCGTGCCAAGGCTCCAGTGGTACAACTACATTCAGGCCGCGCTGCTTTCGGTCGTTCTGCTTTTCGTCTTCGTCGAGATCGGCCAGCTCATCGGCCGGCTGGTGCGCTTCCTGTCTCGACAGCTGGGTCGCATTGCACCGCCGCGGGTCTCGTTCGTCGTCACCGTGGTCGTGCTGCTGTCCGTTGGGATCGCCGTCCTCAACGGTGTGGTGGTTCGTGGCACCATGAGCCTGCTGAACAAGACCTTCTCGGCAGTCAATGACGAGATGGATCCGAACCTGCCGGCCCCGACCACGGCGCTGCGGTCAGGCGGGCCGGGTTCGCTGACCTCGTGGGCGTCGCTGGGCCATCAGGGCCGGATCTTCCTGCACGGCGGGCCCACCGTGGCCCAGCTGTCCGAGTTCAACAAAGCGCCCGCCACCGAGCCGATCCGGGCCTACGCAGGATTGCACTCCGCCGATGGAATCCGGGCCACCGCGGAGATGGCCGCCAAAGAGTTGGAACGCGCCGGCGGCCTCAAGCGCAAGGTGATCGCGGTCGCGACGACCACCGGCACCGGCTGGATCAACGCCTCCGAGGCCGACTCGCTGGAGTACATGTACAACGGCGACACCGCCATCGTCAGCATGCAGTACTCGTTCCTGCCTAGTTGGCTGTCGTTCCTGGTGGACAAGGAGAATGCCCGCCAGGCCGGGGAGGCACTCTTCGAGGCGGTTGACGAGAAGGTGCGCGCACTGCCCGAAGCGCAGCGCCCCAAAATCGTGGTGTTCGGCGAGAGCCTCGGCTCCTTCGGCGGCGAAGCGCCATTCCTGAGGCCCAACAACATCATTGCCCGCACCAACGGCGCGCTGTTCTCCGGGCCGACGTTCAACAACACCATGCGCGACTACATCACCGAGAACCGCGATGCCGGTTCGCCGGAATGGCTACCGATCTTCGACGACGGCACCAACGTCCGTTTCGCCGCACGCGCGGAAGACCTCAGCCGTCCGGATTCTGCCTGGGGCCGCCCCAAGATCGCCTACCTTCAGCATGCTTCCGACCCGATCGCGTGGTGGACTCCAGAGTTGCTCTTCGCCGAGCCGGATTGGCTTCGGGAGCCGCGCGGCTACGACGTCTCGGACGACATGAAGTGGATACCGGTGGTGACGTTCCTCCAAGTCGCCGCCGACATGGCGGTTGCCGTCAATGTTCCCGACGGCCACGGCCACCATTACGTCAAGGACGTGGTCAACGCCTGGGCGGCGGTACTGCAGCCGCCAGGCTGGACTCCGGAAAAGACCGAAGTTCTGCGGGGTCGGGTGACACAGGACTACGCGCAGTAGCCAACACCGGGAGCAGGCCTTCGACGGCCAGGGCCTGGTAACCGCCGATCACATCGGTGGACCGGTGCAGTCCCAATTCCTGCAGGGCGGCGGCGGCCAGGCTGGACGTGTAACCCTGCGAGCACACCACGACCCACTCCACGTCGTCGCCGACCGCCTGCAGCAGCCGGGCATCGCTGGTGGGGTCGCAACGCCACTCCAGAACGTTGCGCTCGATCACCAGCGCCGCCGGCAGCGGTCCTTCGAACGCACGCTGGGAAGCCGGCCGGATGTCGATCAGGACGGCACCCCGGGCCAGCGCGTCGGGTACCTCGGTTGCCGTCAGTCGGCACAGACCCGACCGGGCAAGGGCCAGCATCGCATCGACACGGCTGGTCATCTCAGATCTTCTCCGGTTCGTCGGTGAGTTCGGTATGAGTGCGGCGCAGGGTCCGCCGATCGGTGATCTCGTAATAGGACATCGCGGTCAGCGGCGGCGAGTAGGCATGGACGCTCAGCGCCGCGTCACGGGTACCGGTACCCATTCCGACGTCATGCACCCAACCCAGCGGGAAGGCCGCCTGATCCCCGGCCTCCAGGCGACGAAGGCGCAAACCTTCTCCAGCCCAACGGTATTCGTTGAGCACGCCGTCGAGTACCGTGAGCGCCCCCAGTGAGCCGGCGTGGTCGTGCAGTTCGGTGGTATGCCCGGCCGCCCAACTGATAAGCCACACGTCGACTTCACCGTCGGAGTGCAGCCGGGTGTACCAACGGCAATCGTTCGGCAGCCCGTCGTCCGGCAACAGGTGGTCGAAGTTACCGTCGAGGAAGCCCTCGGCGTAGTGGTCTGTCGCGTACAGCAGATCGGGCAGACGCAGGCGGGTAGGGCGGGACGAAGCGGAAAGCAGCGATGCAGAAACCACGGTGGAACTCCCGGGGAGAAGGAACGAATCAGGCCGAGGTCAGGCCCGACAACTCTCCTGAATCAGGGGATGCTCCATCACGGCGGGAATTGTTGCATAGATTGACCTCCATGCTGAGCACACGAGACCTCCTCCGGTTCGGCGCCGCCCTGGCGGGCAGCACCGCCATTCTGTTGACGGGCTGTTCGAAGGACAGCGTGGAGAAGGCTGAGGGAGCGCCCTCGGCCGCCCCCTCAGCGGCCCCTGAACAACCGGCCGCTGTGCCGGGCGACGGGCCGATCGGCATCTCAGCCGCCGGCGTCACCACCCGGATAGACGAGCCGGCGCAGTCCACCGAAGAGCAGTACGCGCAGTCCTGCCTGGCCACCAAGGCATGGATGGACGGCAAGGGCGGCGATCCGCACACCCTCGTCGAGCCCTATCTCAAGGACCTGCAGTCGACGAAGGACCCCGGCCCTTCAACCTTCAACAAGACGTGGGCCGAACTGAGTCAACCCCAGCAGGCCGCGGTGATCATCGCGGTGAAGGCCGCCGCCGACGGCGGCTGTTGAGCCCGCAGCGGGATTCAGAATCAGGCCGACCGAAACTGCCGCGACCGCGCCGATGACAATAGGTTCATGGCCAAACGGGTAGCCCTGGCGCTGGGCAGCGGCGGCGCGCGGGGATACGCCCATATCGGCGTCATCAATGAACTGCGCGACCGCGGCTACGAGGTCGTCGGGATCGCAGGTTCCTCGATGGGCGCTCTGGTGGGCGGTTTGTTCGCCGCCGGGTCGCTAGACGAGTTCACCCAGTGGGCCAGGACCCTGACCGGCCCGGCCATGCTGAGGCTGCTCGACCCGTCCATCTCAGCGCCCGGGGTGTTGCGGGCCGGCAAGATCCTCGACGCGGTACGCGACATCGTCGGCGATGTCGCCATCGAGGAGCTCCCCATCCCCTACACCGCGGTCACCACGGACCTGATCGCCGGCAAATCGGTGTGGTTACAGCGCGGCCCACTGGACGAGGCTATCCGCGCGTCGATAGCGATTCCGGGGATGATCGCACCCCATGTCGTCGACGGACGGATCCTGGCCGACGGGGGAATCCTCGATCCGCTGCCGATCGCACCGATCGCGGCGACCAACGCCGAGCTCACCGTCGCGGTGAGCGTCTCGGGAATGGACGCCGACGTCGCCGACGACGAAGTCAGGCCCACCCGTGAGCGGCTGAATCGATTGTGGCGCAGCACCTCTGCCCTTCTCGACCGATTCGGCACCGGGGCGGCGCCATTCGACATCGCCGATATCGACGCCGAGGAGACCGGAGCGGTCGACGAATTCGGCGACGCCGAGCGAGCCGCCCAGATGCCCAAGCTCCGCAGCTTCGCGGTGATGATGCGCACCATCGATATCGCACAGGCGGCGCTGGCGCGCCACCAGATGGCGGCCTATCCCCCGGACATCCTCATCGAGGTGCCGCGGACCGCGTGCCGCAGCCTGGACTTCCACCGGGCCGGCGAGTTGATCGCCCTGGGGCACGAACTGGCCGCCCGCGCACTGGACCGCGTCGATCGCGAGGGGTAGGCAGTAGTTATGGCCCTGACGACCCTGCGAGACGTCCTGATCTGGTCCCTGGTTTTCAACTACGTCATCCTGCTGGTGTGGTTCGGGGCCCTGGTCCTGGCCCATGACCGGATCTACCGGCTGCACACCCGCTGGTTTGCGCTGTCGCGGGAGTCGTTCGACGCCATCCACTACGGCGGGATGGCCGCCTACAAGATCGGCGTTCTCCTGTTCAACCTCGCACCCCTGGTCGCCATACTGATCGCGACCAGGGGCGGATAGTTGATCAGCCCTTGCGGATCAGCTTTTTGTTGACGAACTCGTCGATGCCGAACCGGCCGAGTTCGCGGCCGAAGCCGGACCGCTTGACACCGCCGAAAGGCAGCTCCACGCCGTCGGCTTCGACGACGTTGACAAACACCATGCCGGCGTCGATCCGCTCGGCGACCCGGTCCGCCTGCTCCGGGTCCGTGGTGAAGAGGTAGGAACCCAGGCCGAACGGGATGTCGTTGGCCAACTCGATCGCCTCGTCCTCGGAATTGACCTTGTAGACCTGCGCGACCGGGCCGAAGAGTTCCTCCCGGTAGGTCGGCGAGTCCTTGGTGACACCGGTGAGGATCCCGGGCGGGAAGAAGGCACCGTTGCGCTCACCCTTGGTGGCCAGTTTCGCACCCGCCGCGACTGCGGCGTCGACCTGCCGGGCGAGGTTCTGCGCGGCAGCCTGCGACGACAACGGGGACAAATCCTCTGCTGCGGCAAGCACCTTCGCGGTGAACTTCTCGAGGAACTCGTCGTAGAGCTTCGCATCGACGATGATGCGCTTGGCGGCGTTGCAGGCCTGGCCGGTGTTGCCCATGCGCGCAGCGACGGCGGCGTCGACGGTGGCGTCCAGGTCGTCGGTGCTGAACACGATGAACGGATCCGATCCGCCCAGTTCGAGCACGACCTTCTTCAGGTTTCGCCCGGCGATCTCGGCGACCGCGGCCCCGGCGCGCTCCGAACCGGTCAAAGAGACACCCTGGATCCGCGGGTCGGCGATGGCCGCCGCGATCTGCTCATTGGTCGCGTAAACGTTGACGTAAGCGCCTTCGGGGAAACCGGCGTCCAGGAAGATCTTCTGCAGAGCCTCCGCCGATTCCGGGCACTGCGGCGCGTGCTTGAGCACGACGGTGTTGCCCAAGGTCAGGTTGGGGCCGGCGAACCGGGCCACCTGATACTCCGGGAAGTTCCACGGCATGATGCCCAGGATCACCCCGACCGGCCGGCGCACGATGACGGCACTGCCCTCACCGGCGAGCAACTCGATCGGCTCGTCGGCCAGGAACGCCTCGGCGTTGTCGGCGTAGAACTCGTAGATGGCGGCGCTGAAGTCGATCTCGCCGAGCGCCTCTGCCAGCGGCTTGCCCATCTCGCGCTGCATGATCTCGGCCAGTTGCTCGCGACGTTCGGTGTGCAGTTCGCCGACCCGCCGGGTCAAGGCCGCCCGCTGGGCCACGGTGGACTTCACCGACCACTCCCGGTAGGCCTTGTCTGCCGCGGCGATCGCGTTCTCCATGTCGGCGTCGGTGGCGGTGGGGTACTCGCTCAGCACCTCGCCGGTCGCCGGATTCGTTACCGCGTACATGCTCATTGCCATCCTCGGGTCGTCGTCGTCAGTCGGGGCCAAGGATGCCACTGACCGCATACCCTGGCGTTAGACACTGCGGACATTGCCTTGCGGCAATTTGTCCGTTTTGTCCATTTCGGCGTTCTCATCGCCTGCCTAATATTAATGCTCGTTGGCAAAGCAGAAGGGCTATCTCATGACCATCACCGCCCCGGCGCCGAAGAAGGACACTTACGGCCCGCTGGAGTTGTTCGATATCGACCGCCTCCTCGACGAGGACGAGCGCGATATCGCCGCGACGGTGCGCAAGTTCGTCGACACCCGACTGAAGCCCAACGTCGGCGACTGGTTCGAGTCCGGCAGTCTGCCGAAGGAACTCGCCAAGGAGTTCGGCGCGCTCGGCGTGATGGGCATGCACCTGGACGGCTACGGCTGTGCGGGCACCAACGCCGTGAGCTACGGCCTGGCCTGTATGGAACTGGAAGCCGGCGACAGCGGCTTTCGCAGCTTCGTCTCCGTCCAGGGTTCGCTGTCGATGTTCTCCATCTACCGCTACGGCTCCGAGGAGCAGAAGCAGGAATGGCTGCCACGGCTCGCCGCCGGCGATGCCATCGGCTGCTTCGGCCTGACCGAGGCCGACTTCGGCTCCAACCCGTCGGGCATGCGCACCCGCGCCCGGCGCGACGGGAGCGACTGGGTGCTCAATGGCACCAAGATGTGGATCACCAACGGCAATCTCGCCGACGTCGCCACCGTCTGGGCGCAGACCGACGACGGCATCCGCGGCTTCCTGGTGCCCACCAATACGCCGGGATTCTCCGCCAACGTCATCCACAAGAAGCTATCGCTGCGCGCCTCGGTGACCTCTGAACTGGTGCTCGACAACGTGCGACTGCCCGCGTCGGCGCAACTGCCTGAGGCCCGCGGTCTGGGCGCCCCGCTGTCCTGCCTCAACGAGGCGCGCTTCGGCATCGTCTTCGGGGTGATGGGCGCCGCCCGCGACGCCTTGGAGACCACCATCGCCTACACCCAGAACCGCGACGTGTTCGACCGGCCGCTGTCCAGCTTCCAACTCAGCCAGGAGAAGCTGGCCAACATGACCCTCGAACTGGGCAAGGGCGTGCTGCTCGCCATCCACCTCGGCCGCATCAAGGACGCCGACGGCCTGCGGCCCGAGCAGGTGAGCCTGGGCAAGCTGAACAACGTCCGCGAGGCGATCGCCATCGCCCGGGAGTGCCGGACCTTGCTGGGCGGATCCGGTATCACCCTGGAGTACTCCCCGCTCAGGCACGCCAACAACCTGGAGTCCGTGCTGACCTACGAGGGCACCTCCGAGATGCACCTGCTGTCGATCGGCAAGGCGCTCACCGGCCACGCGGCATTCCGCTGACATGACGGCGGGCATCGAGCACCTCGTCGCCGGCCGGTGGCGCGCCGGACATGGAGAGCCTGTCCGCAGCCTCAACCCCACTCGCCCGAACGAGGTAGTCGCTGCGGGTAACTCGGCGACCCGCGCCGACGTCGACGACGCCGTGTCGGCGGCCGCCGAGGCGCTGGCGGCGTGGGCGGCAACCCCGATCCATTCCCGCGGCGCGGTCCTGGCGGCGGCCGCCGCCGTCGTCGACCTCAATGCGGAGCAGTGGGGTTTGGAACTGGCCATCGAGGAGGGCAAGACCCGGATGGAAGGGGTCGGCGAGGTTCGCCGCGCCGCCCAGATCCTGCGGTACTACGGCGCTGAGGGCGACCGGGC
>JAHBAP020000170.1 GCA_018500005.2 Mycobacterium sp.
CGTGCAGTTGGCTCGGGATATGAGCGTGTTCGACAAGGCCGATCGCGACCGGGTCCGTCAGAGCTTGCTGGACTACGGACGCGCGGCCGAGGACGAATGGCCGATGGCCGCAGAGGGCCGGTCCAGTCCTGCGGCTGATGCCGCCCTTGGCCGGTTGTATGACGCCTATGAGCAGATCCAGGCTCGCACCGATGCGCAGAAGACTTTGCTGGCAACGTCTTTCGGCAATCTCGACAAGGTCAGTCAGGCCCGCACGGAGCGCGTGCTTACCGCCCGCACGGACCAGGGCCCGCCCTGGTCGCTGTGGGCGGTGATCTTCCTGACCAGCGCTCTGGTGCTGGCCTGCGCGATCGTCTACGGGGTCGAGAGTCCCGGGCTGCACTACGCGATGGTCGCCACCGTCGCCACGCTCGTGGCCGCCGAGTTGTTCCTCATCCTGCAACTCGCGCATCCCTACTTTGGCGAGATCGGAACGTCGGCGGAACCGCTGCACGAGGTGGTCCGAGTGGCCTCGACACCCGTGAAATAGCGTTCCCTAGGACGTCAGAAAGGTTGCGGCGGCGTCGGCCAGGTCGAGCAGGGGCTGCGGCAGAGCGCCGAGCAGGAAGGTGATCACTGCGGTCACTCCGATGGCGGCCACGCTAAGCGTGCCCGGCGGTGACACTTCGGGCGCATCCTGGGGCGGGTCGGTGAAGAACATCAGCACGATCACCCGCACGTAGAAGTATGCGGCCACCGCGCTTGCCACCACTCCGACAACGACCAAGGGAATGGCCCCGCCCTCACCCGCAGCCTTGAACACCGCGAACTTCGACACGAATCCACTGGTCAGCGGGATGCCCGCGAATGCGAGCAGGAACAGTGAGAACACCACTCCGGCAACCGGGTAGCGCCGGCCCAGTCCCGCCCAGCTGGCCAGCTCGGTCTGCTCGGTCCCGTCGGCTCGGCGCACGACGCTCACCAACGCGAACGCCCCGACCGTGCTGAACCCATAGGCGGCCAGATAGAACAGAGTGCCCGACACCCCGGAGGTATTGGCGGCGATGACGCCGGTGAGGATGAAACCGGCGTGGGCCACAGCCGAATACGCCAGCATCCGCTTGACGTCGCGCTGGGTTACCGCGGCGATGGTGCCGACGGCCATGCTCAGGATCGCCACCGCCCAAAGCGCCGGCCGCCATTGGTCCTTGAGTGCCGGAACGGCGACGTACAGCAGGCGCATCAACGCACCGAACGCGGCGATCTTTGTCGCGGCCGCCATGAACGCGGTGATCGGCGTGGGTGCACCCTGATAGACGTCGGGCACCCAGGAGTGGAATGGCACCGCGCCGACCTTGAACAGCAGTGCGACGCAGACCAGGGCGGTGCCCAGCAGGCACAGGGTCGTGTTTTCCGACCCGGTGCGCAGCGCCGCCGCGATTCCGGTGACGCTCAAGGTCCCGGCGTAGCCGTACAGCAGAGCCATGCCGTAGAGAAAGAACGCAGACGAGAAAGCGCCCAGCAGAAAGTATTTCAGCGCCGCCTCCTGGGAGAGCAGGCGTCGGTACCGGGCCAGCCCGCACATCAGGTATAGCGGCAGCGAGAGCACCTCCAGGGCGATGAACATGGTCAGCAGGTCGCCGGCGGCGGGGAAGAGCATCATGCCGCCGACGGCGAACATGGTGAGCGGGAAGACCTCGGTCTGGGCGACCGCTGCCTTGATGGCCACCCTCTCGGCGGCGCTGTCCGGCACCGCCGAAGCCTGAGGGGTGAAGGCATCCAGACCGCCGCTGCCGCGTTCGGCTATGAGTAGTACGCCCAGGACGGCCACCAGAAGGATGCTGCCCTGCAGGAACAGCCCCGGCCGATCCACCGCGACGGCGCCGACGGCCGCGGCGTGCCCGGCCGGGCTCAGCCCGCGGTAGACCCCGACCAGTGCCGCAAACGCGGACAGCAATCCGCCGACCGACAGCGCGACCTGGACCGGATAGCGGCCGCGGCGGGGCAGGAACGCCTCGATAAGAACCCCGGCGACCGCGACGCCGAACACGATGAGGACCGGGGACAGCATCCCGTATTCGACACTGGGCGCGGTCATTTCGCGGCCCCCAGGGTAGGTGCGGGATCTGGTTGATGGATGCCGGTCAGAGTGTGGGCGACCGCGGGGTTGATGATGTCGAGGGCCGGTTTCGGGTAGATGCCGAGCACCAGCAGCAGCGCGATCAGCGGTGTCACCACGATCAATTCACGGGGCCGCAGATCGGCGACGTTCTCGTTACCGTCGGTCACCGGGCCGGTCATCATCCGCTGATACATCCACAGCACGTAGACCGCGGAGAGCACCAGGGCCAGCGCCGCCACCACCGCGAACAACGGGTAGCGGGTGAACGTGCCTATCAGGACCAGGAATTCGCTGATGAAAGGTGCCAGGCCGGGCAGCGACAGGGTGGCAAGTCCGGCGATCAGGAAGGTGCCGGCCAATACCGGGGCGACCTTCTGCACACCGCCGTAGGCTGCGATCGCACGGGTTCCCCGGCGGCTGACCAGGAAGCCGGCGATGAGGAACAATGCGGCCGTGGAGATTCCGTGGTTGACCATGTAGAGGGTTGACCCCGACTGGCCCTGGCTGGTCATCACGAAGATGCCGAGAATGATGAAGCCGAAGTGGCTGATCGAGGTGTAGGCGATCAGCCGCATCACATCGGTCTGGCCGATGGCCAGGATCGCTCCGTAGATGATGCCGATGACGGCGCACGCGATGACGACCGGGCGGAACGCGACCGCGGAATCGGGGAACAATGGCAGGCAATAGCGCAGCATGCCGAAGGTGCCGACCTTGTCCATCACCGCCATCATCAGCACCGCCGAAGCCGGGGTGGCCTGTACCGCGGCATCGGGCAGCCATCGGTGCAGCGGCCACAGCGGCGCCTTGACCGCGAAGGCGAACAGGAAGCCTCCGAAGATCAGATGCGCGACGACGGGGGCGATGACGAATTGTCCACTGGCGACGGCCTCGCCGATGGCGCGGACGTCGAAGGTGCCACCGGCGAAGGCCTTGTCGTTGGCGGTCGCCACGTACAGGCCGACCAGTGCGGCCAGCATGATCAGTCCGCCGAAGAGGTTGTACAGCAGGAACTTCACTGCCGCAGGCACCCTGTTGGCCCCGCCGAACCCGCCGATGAGGAAGTACATCGGGATCAGCATGGCCTCGAAGAACACATAGAACAGCAGGATGTCCAGGGACACCAGCGAGATCAGCACCATGCCCTCGACGGCCAGCATCAAGGCGATGTAGCCGTGTGTGCTGCGCTGACGCAGCCCGGGCCGGTCGTCGGCGTCATGCCAGCCGGCGATCAGCAGCAGTGGCATCAGCACGGCGGTCAGCACCACCAGGGCCAGCGCGATCCCGTCGACACCGAGGATGTAGCCGGTGCCGAAAGACCTTATCCAGGTGTGGTCTTCGACGAACTGATAGCGGGGCCCGGCCGGGGCGAATCGCACCGCCAGCACCCCCGCGACGGCGAGCACGCCCAGCGAGACCGCCAGCCCGAGATACTTGGCAGCCTGCCGCATCGAGGCCGGCAGCAGGATGACGGCCACCGCGCCGGTCATCGGCAGCGCCCACAACACGCTCAGCCACGGCATCGCGATCACCTCCACATCGCCGCGACAAGGACGGCACCGGCGAATAGGCCGGCGCCGGCGAGCATGGTCAGCGCATAGGTTCGAGCGAAACCGGTCTGCAGTCCGCGCAGTCCGTCGGAGAACCGCCGGACGCCCCCGGCCATTCCGTTCACGCCACCTTCCAGAACGACGTCGTCGACCGCGACCAGTGCCCTGGTCACCTGCTGGCCGCCCCGCATGAACACCGCCTCGTTGACCGCGTCGCCGTAGAGGTCATGGCGGGCCGCCACGGTGAGTATTGAGACATCCTGTGGTGCTACTTGAGGCACCGCGCGTCCCGCGTATTGACGCAAAGCCACCAAAACACCGACCGCCACCGCGGCCAGTGCCAGCACCGTGGTCACCCAGGGCGGGACGCCGTGCTGGGGT
Source organism: Mycobacterium sp. (assembly GCA_018500005.2). Taxonomy (GTDB): domain Bacteria; phylum Actinomycetota; class Actinomycetes; order Mycobacteriales; family Mycobacteriaceae; genus Mycobacterium. The sequence goes on from JAHBAP020000170.1 coordinate 4,033, forward strand.
TCGTGCGCTCCGACAACGGGTTCCAGCCAGTTACGCAACGTGTTTCCGAGTGCCAGCAGCGCACCGGCGCCGAGGGAACCGGCCGCCAGCACGATCATCGGCCATGTCATGACCGCTGGGGACTCGTGCGGGTGGCTGTCATCGGCCCACCGCCGTTCTCCGAAGAAGGTCAGCAGCATCACCCGGGTCATGTAGAACGCGGTGATCGCCGCGCCCAGCAGGGTGGCCCCGCCCAGCAACATGCCCTTGAGGCCCCCTGCGTTGACGGCGGTTTCGATAATGGCGTCCTTGGAGAAGAACCCGGCGAACGGCGGGACTCCGATGATGGCCAGATAGCCCAGGCCGAAGGTGGCGTAGGTGATCGGCATCAACGTGCGCAGGCCGCCGTAGCGGCGCATGTCGGTCTCGTCGTCCATGGCGTGCATCACCGATCCGGCGCCGAGGAACAGGCCGGCTTTGAAGAATCCGTGGGTGAGCAGGTGCAGGATGGCCACGGCGTATCCGGCCGGGCCGAGACCTGCGGCCAGCACCATGTAGCCGATCTGGCTCATGGTGGAGGCGGCCAGTGCCTTCTTGATGTCGTCCTTGGCACAGCCGATGATCGCCCCGAACAGCAGGGTGACCGCGCCGACGATGACGACGGCGGTCTGTGCGGCCGGGGCCAGGTTGAACACCGGACCGGAGCGGACGATCAGGTAGACACCCGCGGTCACCATGGTCGCGGCGTGGATGAGCGCGGAGACCGGGGTGGGGCCCTCCATGGCGTCGCCGAGCCAGGACTGCAATGGCACCTGGGCGCTCTTGCCGCAGGCGCCCAGCAGTAAAAGCAGGCCAATGGCGTTGAGGGTGCCGTGGCTCATCTGCGGTGCGGCGTCGAACACGGTGCTGAAGCCGACTGATCCGACGGTGGCGAACAGCACCATCAGCGCGGTGGCCAGTCCCATATCGCCGACCCGGTTGACGATGAACGCCTTCTTGGCGGCGGCGGCTGCGCTGGGTTTGTAGGACCAGAACCCGATCAGCAGGTAGGACGCCAGGCCCACGCCTTCCCAGCCGGTGTAGAGACCGAGGTAGTTGTCGGCGAGCACCAGCAGCAGCATGGCCGCGACGAACAGGTTGAGATAGGCGAAAAACCTTCTGCGGTCGGGGTCCTGGGCCATGTAGCCGATCGAATACAGGTGGATCAGAGCGCCGACACCGGTGATCAGCAGTACGAAGCACACCGACAGCGCGTCCAGTTGCAGACCGAAATCCACCTTCAGCGCCCCGACCGGAACCCAGGAGAACAGTGTCTTGTGCACCATCCGGTCCTCACCGGGCAGTCCGAGCAGGTGGCTGAAAAGCACCGCCCCGCAGAGGAAAGAGCCGATCACCGTCGCGCAGCCCAGCAGGTGTCCCCACGCGTCGGTGGCTCGGCCGCCGAGCAACAGTATCGCCGCCCCGGCCAGTGGCAGCGCAATGGTCAACCACAGCAATGTCGTCACAGTCAGTGCCTCAGCAAGTGGGACTCGTCAACGTCGGCGTTACGACGGGTGCGGAAGATGGCGACGATAATGGCCAGGCCGACCACCACTTCGCAGGCGGCGACGACCATGGTGAAGAAGGCCACCGACTGACCTTCCAGTTCGCCGTGCATCCGCGCGAAGGTGACGAAAGCCAGATTGCCGGCGTTGAGCATCAACTCCACGCACATGAACATCACGATGGCGTTGCGGCGAAGCAGCACCCCGGCGGCGCCGATGGAGAACAGCAGTGCCGACAGGTACAGGTAGTGGTTGGGAGTCACTGCACCGAGTCCATTTTCACGGGCCGGATGATGGCGCTCACTGAGGATTCGGCATCGGATCCGTCGGGTAGCCGGGCCGGGGCGTCCACGGCGTTGCGCCGGGCGTACACCCCGGGATTGGGCATCGGAGTCGGACGGCCACCCCCGCGGAATCGTTCGATAGCCATCTCCCGCTGGGTTTTACGCGGTTCCAGACGCTCGCGGTGGGCCAGCACCATCGCGCCGAGTGCGGCGGTGATCAGCAGCGCGCTGGTGATCTCGAAGGCCCACAGGTTGCGGGTGAAGATCAGGTCGGCCAGGCCCTCGACGTTGCCGCCCCCGTTGGCCTCGGCCAGTCCGGTGAATCCGGTGGTCGTGGCGCTGCCGATACCGGCGATCAGCAGCACCCCGAAGCCCAATCCGGCCAGGACCGCGGCAACCCGTTGTCCCCGAATGGTTTCCACCAGTGATTGCGCGGAATCCACGCCGATCAGCATCAGCACGAATAGGAACAGCATCATCACCGCGCCGGTGTAGACCACCACCTGCACCACGCCCAGGAACAGCGCGTCCTGCACGACGTAGAGGACGGCCAGCGCGATCATCGTCGCGGCCAGGCACAGCGCGGAGTAGACCGCCTTCGGTGCGGCGACGACCCCGATTGCACCGATCACCGCGACGGCGCCGAGTACCCAGAAGGCGATGGCTTCGGCGTTCATTGGGTGGCCTCCTTCGTGCCGGTGACCTTCCCCAGGTAATAGTCGTCGTCGGTCGTTCCCGGCGCCATCGGGTGCGGGGGTGCTGCCATGCCCGGCTGAAGCGGCGCCAGCAGTTTGTCCTTGCCGTAGATCAGATCGCGGCGGTTGTCGTCGGCCATCTCGTAATCGCCGGTCATGGTCAACGCCCGGGTCGGGCAGGCCTCGATGCACAGGCCGCATCCGATGCAGCGCAGGTAGTTGATCTGGTAGACCCGGCCGTATCGCTCGCCGGGGGAGTACCGCTCGGCGTCGGTGTTGTCCGCGCCCTCGACGTAGATGGCGTCGGCCGGACATGCCCACGCGCACAGTTCGCAGCCGATGCACTTCTCCAGGCCGTCGGGGTAGCGGTTGAGTTGGTGGCGGCCGTGATAGCGCGGCGCGGTGGGCCCAGGCTGCTCCGGGTACTGCTCGGTGATCGGTCGTTTGAACATGGTGGCGAAGGTGACGCCGAATCCGGCGAGGGCGTCGATGAACTCTGTCTCTTATACACATCT
>JAHBAP020000389.1 GCA_018500005.2 Mycobacterium sp.
AGATGTGTATAAGAGACAGGGCAAGACCCCGATCACCAAGATTGGTGTGCTGGGCGCGGGCATGATGGGCGCCGGCATCGCATACGTGTCGGCCAAGGCCGGCTTCGACGTCGTGCTCAAGGACGTAACCATCGAGGCCGCGAACAAGGGCAAGGGCTACTCCGAGAAGCTGGAGGCCAAGGCGCTGCAGCGTGGCAAGACCAGTGAGGAGAAGTCGGCTGCGCTGCTGGGCCGGATCACCCCGACCGCGGACCCCGCCGACTTCAAGGGCGTCGACTTCGTCATCGAAGCCGTCTTCGAGAACCAGGAACTCAAGCACAAGGTTTTCCAGGAGATCGAGGACATCGTCGAGCCGAACGCCATTCTGGGTTCCAACACCTCGACCATGCCGATCACCGGCCTGGCCACGGGCGTGAAGCGCCAGGACGACTTCATCGGCATCCACTTCTTCTCCCCGGTCGACAAGATGCCGCTGGTCGAAATCATCAAGGGCGAGAAGACTTCTGACGAGGCGCTGGCCCGGGTGTTCGACTACACCCTGGCAATCGGCAAGACCCCGATCGTGGTCAACGACAGCCGCGGCTTCTACACCAGCCGCGTCATCGGCACCTTTATCAACGAGGCGCTGGCCATGCTGGGCGAGGGCGTGGAGCCCGCATCGATCGAGCACGCGGGTAGCCAGGCCGGCTACCCCGCGCCGCCGCTGCAACTCTCTGATGAGCTCAACATGGAGCTGATGCACAAGATCGCCGTTGCCAGCCGCAAGGGTGTCGAAGATGCAGGTGGCAAGTACACCGCGCACCCAGCCGAGATCGTCGTGGAGAAGATGATCGCCCTCGGTCGGCCGTCGCGGCTGTCCGGTGCAGGCTTCTACGAGTACGTCGACGGGAACCGCACCCAGCTGTGGCCCGGACTCCGCGAGGAGTTCAAGTCGGGCACCTCCAAGCCGCCACTGCAGGACATGATCGACCGGATGTTGTTCGCCGAGGCGCTGGAGACCCAGAAGTGCTTCGACGAAGGCGTCATCGAGACGACGGCGGATGCCAACATCGGCTCGATCATGGGCATCGGATTCCCGCCGTGGACCGGTGGCGCCGCCCAGTTCATCACCGGATACCCCGGTGGCAAGGCAGGCTTCGTCGCCCGGGCCAAGGAACTGGCCGCCAAGTACGGTGACCGCTTCAACCCGCCGGCGTCGCTGCTCTGAGGTAGCACCGGCTGATGTGAACTGCCCCAAACCCCTGTGCGGGTTTGGGGCAGTTCGCATTGTGGCCTACAGCGATCCGAGGTCGGCTGAAAGCCAGTGTTGCGGACGCATGGTGATGGCGACCTGCTCTCCGTACGACTCCGCATACGTCAGGTAGGCCTCCAGTTTGTCGGCGGTCACATATCGCGCCGCCATCTCCCGGTGCTTCGCGTCGGTGGCCGGTGCGATGCCGGCGACGGACCCGGACACCGCTACGTAGCGCAGCGACGGTTCCGACCGTTCCACCATCAGGGTGAAGCTGCCTGCCGCCTCGATCAAGCGATGCTTGCGGGAGTCGAGACCTGTCAGCACCCAGGGGTCGCCGGCGGGGGAGTACTGGTACTGGTACCAGATCGGTACGGTCAGCGGTCCGCGATCATTGCCTGCGCTCACCGACAGTGCCGCAACCCGGGGTTCGGCAAGGAATTGTTCACGTTCTGCTTTCGAGAGTGCCATTGCTTCACGCTATGCCGCGTGCGCGAACGGGCATAGGGTCAGCCTCATGCGCTTCGGACTCTTCATCCCGCAAGGCTGGCGGTTGGACCTGGTGGGCATCCCGGTCGAGAATCATTGGCAGGTGATGCGTGACCTCGCCCAGCATGCCGACGGCGGACCCTGGGACTCGCTGTGGGTGTACGACCACTTCCATACCGTGCCGATGCCGACTGCTGAGGCGACTCATGAGGCATGGACCCTGATGGCTGCGTTCGCGGCGAGCACGTCGCGGATCAAACTCGGGCAGATGTGCACGGCCATGAGTTATCGCAATCCGGTCTATCTCGCCAAGGTTGCCGCCACCACCGACATCATCTCCGGCGGCCGGGTTCAGATGGGCATCGGAGGCGGCTGGTACGAACACGAATGGCGCGCATACGGATACGGCTTCCCATCGGCGGGAGTCCGACTGGGCCGACTCGACGAGGGTGTGCAGATCATGCGCGACGCCTGGCGCGACGGCAAGGTCACCTTCGATGGCACGTACTATCAGGTCGACGGGGCGATCGTGGAACCGAAACCGTTGCAGCCGAGCGGAATTCCGCTTTGGATAGCCGGCGGTGGTGAGAAGGTCACCCTGAGAATCGCTGCCAAGTATGCGCAGTACACCAATTTCAGCGCGGACCCCGAGGAGTTCACCCGCAAATCGGAGATCCTGGCGGGGCATTGCCGCGAGGTCGGTACCGACTTCGGGGCGATCGTGCGGTCGGCCAACGTCAACGCCATCCTCGGTTCCGACGAGGCGGACTTCGGCGAGCGGTGCGGGTGGGTCCGGGCCCGGCTGGCCGGGGTCTGCGGAGATGCGGCCGCCGACGCGATGATGGCGATGAACGACAACCCCGGCAACGCGACCGGAACCCCGGAGCGGGTGATCGAGCGGATGACGAAGCTGCGCGATCTGGGGTGTGAGTACGTGATCTGTTACTTCCCCGAGGCGGCCTACGACCGCTCGGGCATCGAACTCTTCGAGCGCGAGGTCATTCCCGCGCTGGCCTAACCGGGCGAGCAGACGCAAAAGTGCGCGACACGCCGCGCAAACAGGGTCATTTGCGTCTGCTCGCCGGCCAACGGTGGGTCAACGGTGGGTCAACGGTGGGTCGAGTGTGGGTCAGGGGTGTGCAATCGTCGAGTCGAGATCGCCGGAGAGGCTAGCGGCGTTGTAGGCGTCGTGTCCCTGCTCGACGGCCGCGGCCCAGGGGATGTAGTTCGGTGCAGGGCTCGCAAAGGTGGTCGGTGTGGCCTCGAACGAGTAGCTGCCCGAGTTGTCGGTGCTGATGACAGTCGAGTTGTCGACGATCCCGGTCTCGGCGTGGGCCGTGCCGGCCAGGCCCAGGGCTGCGGCGCCGATTAGTCCGGCGGACAGGACGGGCAGGGCGAAGAAGTGGGCGAAGCGGGTGGTGGTCATCGTGGCTCCTGTTCGTATCGGGTGGGTGTTGCGTTGTCTTGCACCTCCCATTTCAGTTCCGCACAATGATCAAGTCCAACGAATGATTGTGATGATTGCTATCTAATTAATAGATAGTGTGTGCAGATGGAATTCCGTCAGCTCGAATACTTCGTCGCAGTCGCAGCTGAAATGAACTTCACTCGGGCCGCCCAACGGGTCCACGTTGTGCAATCCGCCTTGTCCACCGCGGTGAGCAAGCTGGAGAAAGAACTCGGGGTCGAACTGTTCGACCGATCCAGGCAGAAGATCCGAATTACCCCGGCCGGTGAACTGTTCCGTGACCACGCCCGCCAGGTGATCGACGCGGTCCGACTCGCCAAGGACTCGGTCAGCGACTACCGCGGTCAATTATCCGGAACCATCGAATTCGGATTCCTCGTCTCGTGCGGCCGACTGGACTTGCCGAAGGTGTTGGGGGAGTTCCATCGCGACTACCCCTTTGTCCGAATCAGACTGCAGCAGAGCCAAAGTCATGTTGGTCTGACGGCCTATCTGTCGGCGATTGCGGACGGGGCCTTAGACCTGGCCCTGGTCTCTGCACCGGACGTCTTCCCGCCCCGGATCGAAATGCGCCTCCTCTCCGAGGAGCCTCTGCTGTTCGTCTGTCGTCCCGACCATCACCTGGCCGGGCGGAATGGCGTCACCGTCGCTGAAATCGCCGACGAGGACCTCATCGGGTGGCCCCCCGAGTTCGGGCTTCGCCGCGTCGTCGAAGACGCCTTCACCGCGGCCGGCCTGACACCACGCGTTCTCTACGAACTGGAGGCCGACTTCTCGACCGCGGCCGACCTCATACGACACGGGCTCGGAAGCATGTTCATGCCAGCCAGCGAAGCAAACCGATTTCCGGACCTGCTCGCAGTCCCCATCCAGCCCGCTCCGATCTGGCCGATCTACCTTGCGCAGGCCGAGCATGCCCAACGGCCGGCCAGCGCCAAACTCGCCGAAAGGATTCTCGCATCAACCAGGCCGCCAACCGGACGGTGAGCGCGACCTTAGATCGCCGGGCCGAGCAGGTCGTCGGCGTCGGTGATGATGTAGCCGTAGCCCTGCTCAGCGAGGAACCGCTGCCGGTGTGCGG
>JAHBAP020000131.1 GCA_018500005.2 Mycobacterium sp.
CCCTTTTGCCCGCCTTCGCGCGACATCGGCACTGGGCGGTCGCTGAGGACAAGGACTTGTCGCGCGGAGGTGGGCAAACCTGTACTTGCCCCCGAAGCGAACCACTCCCCGCGGCCGCGCTCAGCGGATGTAATTCTCCCCACTGGCCCGCACCGTCACATCGGAGATACTGATCCCCCACGGTTGGTCGATCACGTGCACCACCGCGTCGGCGAGGTCGTCGGGGGTGATCAGCCAGTACTGCACGGAGTCGACGTCGGTCTGCTCAGGTCGCAAAGACCCGGACATCAGGTTGGCCAGGTTCTCGCCGAACTGCGCCCCCTTCTGCCCGGCCAGCGCCATGATCGCGGTTTGGTTGACTATCCCGCTGGCCAGATTGGTGCCGAACACTCCGGTCGGCTTGACGGTGGTGACCTTGATCCTGCCCTGGGTTTCGACTCGCAGGGCGTCGGAGAGCGCAGTGACCGCCGCTTTGGTTGCGCTGTAGACACCGGCGCCCTCGATGCCGCCGTTCCCGTAGATCGAGGAGATGTTGACCACCTGCCCGCGCCCCTGGCCGATCATCTGGTCATAGACCGCGGCGATGCCGTTGACCACACCCTTGATATTGATATCGATGGCCTGATGCCAACGCTGCCAGGCCTTTTCGTGATCAGCGAAATATGCCAGCGGCATGACCCCGGCGTTGTTGACCAGAACGTCGACGGCGCCGAAGGTCTCCACCGCCTGCCGGACCGCGGCCTTGAGTTGATCGAGATCAGTGACATCGGCCACCTGGGCCAGCGCCTGACCGCCGGCCGCCTGGATACCCGCGACGACGGCAGCAAGGTTGTCGGCGTGGACGTCGACGCAGACTGCATGCGCGCCACCCGCAGCGCATTTCTCCGAGATCAGCCGGCCGAAGCCACTGCCGGCGCCGGTGACGAGTACGACTTTGCCGGTCAGGTGTTGCGACATGGGATTCCTCTCCCGGGGTGACGGTCGGGGTCCACTATTGCCTACTCTGCAAGCATGACGACCGTCAGCGCCTACGCCGCCACCTCAGCCACCGAGCCTCTGACCAAGACCACCATCACCCGTCGCGATGTCGGACCGCACGACGTCGCCTTCGACATCCATTTCGCCGGGATCTGCCATTCCGACATCCACACCGTGCGCGGCGAGTGGGGGCGACCGGCCTACCCTGTGGTGCCAGGCCATGAAATCGCCGGCATCGTCACCGAAATCGGTTCGGAGGTAACCGAATTCAAGGTCGGTGACCGGGTTGGGGTGGGCTGTTTCGTCGATTCGTGCCGGGAGTGCGCCAACTGCGAGGCCGGCTTGGAGCAGTACTGCACCGGCACCGGCATGACAGGCACCTACAACGCGGTCGGCCGCGACGGCCAGCCGACCCAGGGCGGATACAGCGGCAGCATCGTCGTCGACGAAAACTATGTGCTGCGCATCCCGGAGTCACTGCCGTTGGACGCCGCCGCACCCCTGTTGTGCGCCGGGATCACCACCTTCTCGCCGCTGCGGCGCTGGAACGTCGGCCCCGGTACCCGCCTCGGCGTGATCGGCCTGGGCGGGCTGGGGCACATGGCGGTCAAGCTGGGAGCGGCGATGGGTGCCGAGGTGACGGTGCTGTCACAGTCGCTGAAGAAAATGGAGGACGGTCTGCGGCTCGGGGCCAAGCACTACTACGCCACCAGCGACCGGGACACCTTCAAGAGACTGCGCAACTCGTTCGACGTCATCCTCAATACCGTCTCGGCGGACCTGAACCTCGGCACTTACCTCGAGATGGTTGACCGCGATGGAGTGTTCGTCGAGCTGGGCGCTCCGGAGAACCCGCTGGTGGTGCCGTCATTCTCGATCATCCAGATGCGTCGTTCCATCTCCGGTTCGATGATCGGCGGCATCGCCGAGACCCAGGAGATGCTCGACTTTTGCGCGGCGCATGGTCTGGGCGCAGAGATCGAGGTGATCGAGCCGGACTACATCAACGAGGCATACGAGCGGGTGATCGCCAGCGATGTTCGCTACAGGTTTGTGATCGACACCGAATCACTGCGGTAAGCCCCGCCATCACGCTCGGCGGAGGTTCAGTCCTCGGCGAGTTTCTGGTCGGCGGCCTCAAGCGAGGGAGCGAGCGTCCAGCCCGCTGCCGCCAGAAGGTCGGCGACCCTCTTGATGTTCTCCGGGCCGCCGTCGTGGTGGGCGACACCCTCGATGAACTTCTCGATCTCGTCGTGGCTGACGACGCCGTCGGCCAGCACCTCGTCCTGGTGCGCGGTGATCTCGCGGACTACCGCTTTGACCTCGTCTTCGGTCAGCGGAGTGTTCCGCAGCAGCGCCAGCAGCGGCACCCGGTCCGGCCCCGGCACGCCGCCCGGGTAGCCGGCACGAAGCCAATCGACGACGGAGCGGAAAAGCGGCTTCTCGGACATGCGCCCAGTGTGTCGGTTCAGCGCCGAACACGCCAGCGAGTTCACCCGGCGTTCACCCGAGACTAGAAATCCCAGTCCTCGTCCTCGGTGACCACGGCCTTGCCGATCACGTACGACGAACCCGACCCGGAGAAGAAGTCGTGGTTCTCGTCAGCGTTGGGTGACAACGCGGACAGAATCGCCGGGTTGACATCGGTCTCGTCGCGCGGGAACAGGGCCTCGTAGCCGAGGTTCATCAGCGCCTTGTTGGCGTTGTAGCGCAGGAACTTCTTGACGTCCTCGGTCAGTCCGACTTGGTCGTAGAGGTCCTGGGTGTACTCGGTCTCGTTGTCGTAGAGCTCGAAGAGCAGTTCGTAGGTGTAGTCCTTGAGCTCACTGCGGCGGGTCTCGGTCTCTTCGGCAAGGGCTCGCTGGAACTTGTAGCCGATGTAGTAGCCGTGCACGGCCTCGTCGCGGATGATCAGCCGAATCATGTCTGCGGTGTTGGTGAGCTTGGCCCGGCTCGACCAGTACATCGGCAGGTAGAAGCCGGAGTAGAACAGGAAGCTCTCCAGCAGGGTGGAGGCCACCTTGCGCTTGAGCGGATCGTCGCCGCGGTAGTAGTCCATGACGATGTGGGCCTTGCGCTGCAGGTTGGGGTTCTCCTC
>JAHBAP020000053.1 GCA_018500005.2 Mycobacterium sp.
AGATGTGTATAAGAGCCAGGGACCGGTCCACTGCCGGGTCCCCCGGCCGATATCTAGGCGCTCTGGCGCGGCGGTGTACCCGCCCGGGATAATCGGGTCCGTCGGATGACACTCATAGCCGGCGGACCCGATTAGGAGCACCCATGTCGATTGTCGAAGCGGACGCAGTCAGCCAGTTCCAGCAGGAGGTGGCCGAGACCCAGCAGTATTTCGACAGCCCGCGTTTCTCCGGCATCACCCGCCTCTACACCGCCCGCCAGGTGGTCGAACAGCGCGGCACCATCCCGGTGGACTACACCGTCGCCCGGGAGACCTCGGCCGCCTTCTACGCCCGGTTGCGTGAGCTCTTCGGCCAGCGCAGGTCCATCACCACCTTCGGCCCGTACTCCCCCGGCCAGGCGGTGACCATGAAGCGCTGCGGAATCGAGGGCATCTACCTCGGCGGCTGGGCGACATCAGCCAAGGGTTCCACCACCGAAGATCCGGGACCCGACCTGGCGAGCTACCCGCTGAGCCAGGTTCCCGACGAGGCGGCCGGTCTGGTCCGCGCCCTGCTCACCGCAGACCGCAACCAGCAGTATCTGCGACTGCAGATGACCCCCGAACAGCGGAGCGTAACTCCCGCAATCGACTATCGGCCCTTCATCATCGCCGACGCCGACACCGGCCACGGCGGAGATCCGCACGTGCGCAACCTGATTCGCCGTTTCGTGGAAGCCGGGGTGACCGGCTACCACATCGAGGATCAGCGTCCGGGAACCAAGAAATGCGGCCATCAGGGCGGCAAGGTTCTGGTCCCGTCCGACGAACAGATCAAGCGGCTCAACACCGCACGCTTCCAACTCGACATCATGGGGGTTCCCGGCATCATCGTGGCCCGCACCGATGCCGAGGCGGCCAACCTGATCGACGGGCGGGCCGACGAACGTGACCAACCCTTCCTGCTGGGCGTCACCAATCTCGCTGTCCCCCAGTACAAGTCCTGCTTCTTGGCCATGCTGCGCCGGTTCCACCATCAGGGCGTGACCGAACTCAACGGGTATCTGCTCTACGCGCTCCCGGAAGGCGAGTACGCCGCGGCCGACGCCTGGCTGGCCGCAAAGGGCATCACCAGACTCATCGACGAGGCAGCGGCGACCTGGACTGCCGGCGGACAGGGCTCACTGGACGTGCTGTTCGACCGGGTGGAGTCGGAGTTCGTCGACGCGTGGCAGACCGACGCCGGCCTGGACACCTATGGCAACGCCGTCGCCGAGGTGCTGCGGTTCAAGGACAGCGAGGGCGAGGCGCTGACGATGAAGCCGGCCGAGTGGGTCGAATTCGCCCGGACCGCTTCGCTGTACGCCGCCCGCCGGAAGGCCGCCGAACTCGGCGTGGATCCCCCGTGGGACTGCGAGCTTGCGCGGACCCCGGAGGGCTATTACCAGGTGCGCGGGGGTATCCCGTACGCGATCGCCAAGTCGCTTGCGGCCGCGCCGTTCGCAGATCTGCTGTGGATGGAGACCAAGACCGCCGATCTCGCCGACGCCCGCGAGTTCGCCGAGGCCGTCCACGCGGTGTATCCGGACATGATGCTTGCCTACAACCTTTCCCCCTCGTTCAACTGGGATACCACCGGCATGACCGAGGACGAGATGCGTTCATTCCCCGAGGAACTCGGCAAGATGGGCTTCGTCTTCAACTTCATGACCTATGGCGGCCATCAGGTCGACGGCGTGGCGGCCGAGGAGTTCGCCACCGCGCTGCGCCAGGACGGCATGCTCGCCCTGGCTCGACTGCAGCGCAAGATGCGGCTGGTCGAATCTCCCTACCGGACGCCGCAAACTCTGGTCGGCGGGCCTCGCAGCGACGCGGCGCTGGCCGCCTCGTCCGGCCGCACCGCGACGACCAAGGCAATGGGCAAGGGCTCCACGCAGGTGCAGCATCTGGTGCAGACCGAGGTTCCCAAGAAGCTGCTGGAGGACTGGCTGGCGTTGTGGAGCGAGCACTACAAACTGGGCGATCGGCTTCGGGTGCAACTTCGCCCGCGCCGGGCCGGCTCGAATCTGCTGGAGTTGAGCATCTTCGGCGACACCGATGACGAGAAGTTGGCCGACGTCGTGTTCGACCCGATCACCGACCGGCAAGGCCGCAGCATCCTGACGGTGCGGGATCAGAACACCTACTCGGCCAAGATGCGCCAGAAGCGACTGATGACCCTTGTCCACCTGTGGCTGGTGCACCGGTTCAAGGCCGATGCCGTGTATTACGTGACCCCCACCGAGGACAACAAGTACCAGACCGAGAAGATGCAGGCGCACGGGATTTTCAGCAACGTCAACAAGGACGTCGGCGAGATCATCGTCGCCGACATCAACCACCCGCGGATCGCCGAACTGCTCGAACCGGACCGCAAGGCGCTGCAGAAGCTGATCCGCAAGGAGGGCTGACCCCCTGAGCGTCTTTCAGCAGCGGGCCAGCACGTCAGTCAACGCCTTCTTCTCCTTGGCCGACAACCACAGGCCGTAGGCGGTCTTCACGTCGATCTGGCGCGCCACGAAATCGCAGCGGAACGCCTCGTTGGGCGGCAGCCATGACGCGGCGTCACGAAACGCCTTGTCGAAGTTCGCTTTCGGGCTGACCGCAAGCAGGTTGCGCGGATCGTTGGCGAAGTCCAGGCGGCGCTGCGGGTCCCAGGCTCGGGCACCTTTGTACCAGGCGTCCGCCAAGGCGACCACATGGTCGATCTCGATGGCTTTGGAACTCTCCGGACCGCGGACGAACGGGATCACATTTCCGGTGTAGGGATCGGTCAGGGTGCCGCTCTGGGCGAAGCACGTGAAGGGACGGACCACCAGGTCCTTGAGGTCGCGGCGCAGGATGTCGTCGCGAGTGTTACAACCGTTATGGCCGAACTCAACGTTGACATCGTCGCTCCAGGCTTCGCCGAACTGGTAGCGCTGGAAGTCCGAGGTGCGGTCCCATCCCCTAACCGGCAGGTTCTTGAGTTGCTGGCGGGCGATGTCGTAGCGGGACGGCGGCGGTGCGGGCTGGGGCGCCGACGAAGTGGGTCCCGCGCTTGACGGTTCTGGCGCGCGCCAGGTCTGCGATGGACTGGAAACCGTCTGCGCGGAACGGCTCTGCCACACCAGCACCCCGGCCACCGCACCGACGACGAGCGTCGCCAGTAGTGCAGCCAGTCCGCGCCGGCGCCGACGGCGCTTCGCCGCCGCAGCGTCCCTACCGGAGCCCACCGCCTACGGCACGAACGGAACGGGAGCCACAGTGGTGTGCAACGGCATGTCCAGATTGATATCGGACATCCGGATCCAGCCGTAGCTCCAGGCGTTGGCGTAATTGAGCGACGAACTGGTGATCTGCAGAGTCAGGGAGTCCCCGGCCTCGGCCGTGTAGGCGATGTCCTCCATGGCGATGCTGACGGTGTGCGTCCTGCCGTCCAACGCGACCTGGATGGGTGTGGTGATGTTGCTGAGCACCAGGCCCGAGACGTTGTCTACCAATTGCGCATACACCGTGTGGCCGGTGCCCAAACCGGAGTAGGTGAAGCTGAGCGTCGGGGCACCCACCACCTGGTTTCCGGCCGGAACCGTCACAGCGGTGTTGACCGCGTTCCACGCCTTTCCAGCATTGACGATGGAGAACGGCAGATCCTTGATCGGATAGGGCCCCGAGCCGCCGCCCGCAGGCCACAGCGGGAGGAATCCGCCATCCCCGGTCGCGGTGTACTCACCCTGGTTGAACCCCGGATCCCAGGGCAAATCGTCGGAGTTGTAGTACAACCCCTTCTGGTCGAACCACTGGAAGGTCCTGATCTTGTCGGTGGCGGCGGTACTCGATCCGGCGACGTACTGGTCCATCCACATCAGGTTCTGGATGATGCCGTACTGATCCTGCTCGAGCGGTTTGTTCGGAATGTCGCAGTCGCCGTGGCCGCCGCAGAACCAGAACAGCTTCACCGGCGGGTCGGCCGGGCTGGTCTGAATGGTCTGGCCATTGGCCACCGATTCCGATAACGGGAAGAGGGTGTCGTGGATGCCCTGGAACAGCATCGTGGGCGCCTGCTCCTTGGTGAGCAATGTGGTCGGACCGACGCTGGCCAACACCGCCTCGGAACTTGGGCTCAGCTTCCCGAACAGGTCTCCCTGCAGGATGCCCAGGTAGATAGCCGGGTTCACCCGAGCCCCGGTGAACGCCAGCGCCGCGGCCAGAATCGTGGCCCAGCCGGTCTTGAACGCGCCGTCCGGATACAGCGAACTGATCAACGAATTCCAGCCGATCTCCGGGGTGATCGCGTCGATACGCGGATCGACCGTGGTCAGCTGGATACCGCCGCCGTAGGACCCGCCCGTCATCCCGACCAGCACGTCACCCGCGTCGGTCTTCACCTGTGCCCGTGCAACATTGGTGTCGCTGGTCAACCAGGAGATGATCGAGGACACGTCCCGGCCCTCCAAGAACGGGTTGTCGATGTTCAACTGGCCGCCGGAGGCGAACTCGCCGCGCGGGTCCCAGGTGATCACGTTGTAGCCGCCGCCGCCGCTGTACTCCAGCCCACCGAGCAACGTCGACTTGAAGTAGTCGTCCCGCAAGGGTGCGATTCCCGGGGTCAGGCTGCCGAACTGGTTGGCCGGGAACAACTGCCCGTACCGGGTGAGCGGATCGGTGTTGGCCGCACAGGCCAGGCCCGAGGCGGCGAGCACGGTCGGTGCGCTCTCGACAGCACCGGTGGCGACGTTGGTGGCCGGGAAGTAGTTGACACTGATCGGGGTGCCGTCGAAGGAGGGCATCTTGTAGGTGAACGCGGTCGGGCGCTGCGCCGCCAAAGTATTCGGAACGATGTCGAAGGGCACAATCTTGGCCTGCCCGATGAGCGGCGACAACAAGTCACCGACGATCGGAATCCGATGAATGATCGCCAGGACCTGGGGCACCAGAAGCTTGCCCAGTCCGCCGAACAACTTCTCGATTGCCTGATCGAACTTCGACAACTCCATGGCCATGATCGCAAAATTCTCGGTCGCCCCGGGCGTCGTCAGTGTGCTGCTATAGGGCAAATAGGAGAACCCGCCCTCGGAGCCGTAGAAATTGGTCAGCGGCAATAACGGACCGCCGCCGATCTTGCCGCCGGCGTCGGGCTTGCGGACCACAACGTAGCTCATCGGCAGGTCTTTACTCGAGGTCGCGTTGACCGCTCCGACCAGCACGCCGGGCAACGGCGTCTTGGCGTTGTCGGGCCCCAACGGAGCGCCCCACGCGATGGTCGGGTTCGCGGTGATGTGGTTGTTGAAGATCGACGACGCGGTCGGCGACTGGCGGCGGGCGGCGGCCAGTAGCGCCCAGGACAGCGGCGACTCGCTGGACGGCAGGCCTCCCGGCGCGGCCGACGGGTCAGAGCCGGAGCCCAAAGCCGCTACCGCCGTCACCGCGCTCGCAACCGCATCCGTCGGCGCCGGCACCGCCTCGGGTGCGACGGCCCCGGTCACCGGATCAGGATCCTGCACCCCGGCGACGGGGGCACCGACAACCGGCACCACGACCGATTCCGCGGCCGCAC
>JAHBAP020000271.1 GCA_018500005.2 Mycobacterium sp.
CCGCTAGGAAATGCAACGAAAAATGAGACAAATCCAGATGAAACGAAGTGAGACAAACCGAAGCGACGCAGGCCAGAGAACCGGGATACGCAACGGAATTCGAGAATCTACACCCCCGCCCGCGCGCGACGGCGTCCTTCAACCGCCGCCGCCGGCCTCGCGATCGTCAGGATTCACTGGCCAGCGATGGTCCGCAGCAGCGGTGCCATGGGGACACCCAGGATGTCGGGGTCGAAACTTGGTGAGTCGAATCCGAGGTACTTGTCGAACAGGGCCTGAAACTTTTCGCCGACATCGAGCCGGGTACGTCGCAGGACCTCGGAAATGATGTCCTCCAGCTCGAGGTTGGTGTAGTCCCGCAACGCATTTGGGGCGACGTCAATGCCTTGCAGGTTGCCCTCGTTGTCCCAACGGGCTTGGACGTCGGGATGAAATTGCTCCCCGCGGATGCCTTGGGAAGCCACGTTGAATGCGGCGTGGCGCGCCCGCAACTGGGCTACCGCATCGAGGACCTGTTGAACCTCTTCGTCAGGTGTCACTGCGATCCCTCCCCGGTGTCCTCGCTGCTCTTGGTGCGAGCCTTGCGGGCTTCGCGCCGGCCCTTGACCGGCTCGGCATTAGCAGGGGATTCCACCCTTAGTCGTCGCTCTGGGTACAGGCGCCGATCGGCATCGGCTCCCGTGGCGGCGCCCGCCATTCCCATCGGCATCATCGGAGGCATCATGCCGGGTCCACCAGCGCCTGCCGCGGCGGCGGGTGTGGCGACTCCGCCCGCGCTGAACGTGGCCGGGGCTGCACTGACCGGAGTTGCTGCCGGGAAGGTTCCGGGTGCCCCCCCGGCCATCGACGCCGGGCTGGTGTCTCCGTAGTCACCGCCGCCGAAATCGCCGACTCCGCCGAAGTCAGCTCCCCCGCCGACGGCATCGCCAGCCCCGAAATCGCCGGCCCCGCCGAAGTCGGACATTCCCGGATCGCCGCCGCCGAACTCTCCGGACAGGTCAGGCACATTCGCCTTGGCTGCAGCGACATTCGCCGCCGAGGTGGCAGCCTGGGTCAACCCCCCGACGAGCTGGGTACCGGCCTGCTGGACGCCCTGACCGGCTGCCGCGAGGCCACCCAGTAGGCCTCCGACCAATCCCGTCACGCCGCCCAGCAGCGCTGGAACGACCGTGCCGAGCAGCTCGCTGCCGGGCTCGCCGCCCAGTGCGGCAGCGGCGGGGTCAGACCCCGCGGGGGGAGGGTCAGGGCCGGGGACTGCTCCCGCTGCATCCGCGACTCCGGCCGCGTCAGATCCATCGGGGGTACTCAATTCACCACCAGCGGAGTCTGTGCGCGGCCCTTGCGAGCTCCCGGCTCGGCCTCTGCCGTACCCGTTGTCGCCGGGATCGGTGATCGACGGGGTGAGGGCGGCGGTGCGGTACTGCTGATAGGCCGTGATCGCTGTGTGGTTGGCCTCCGCAAGCTGCCCTTGCAGCGCCGTGATCGCCGGTCCATACAGCCCGACTGTCGGCGGGGTCGAGTTCGCTGCGACCGCCATCTTCAGCCGTTGCGTCAACGTGTCGAACATCTGCGGAGTAGGCATCGCTGCTTTGGTGCGGCGGTAATCCTCGGCGTGGGAGCGGAACTGCTGCGACAGGCGGCGGGCTGACTCGGCCTGGCGGGTGTAGTCGGCCTCCAGGCGGTGCAAGTGAGTGTGCGCGATGTCGGCGGCCTGTGACGACCAGCTCGTCTCGGATGTGCTTCTGGCTGAACGGACTTGCGCTGCCGAGAGCTCGAGGTCTGCGGCATGGCTATCCAGCATCGTGGCCGCCGCGTCGAACCCGTCGGCTCCGGGGCCGCTGTGGATCAGAGCACTGGCCTGTGCGCCGGTCACGGGCTCTGCGCCGGCCGGCAGTCCGACCGGCGGCACCACGGGCGGGCGCGTCGGAACGGTCATGGCTGCAACAGGAACCGCGCCGCTACCCGCTCCCCCACCCCAGGCCAAGACCCGTGAGGCGGCCACCTCCTGGCTGTCATAGGACTGCGCCGTTGACGCCAAGTGTTCACCGGCCGCCGCGGCGTGGGCGTGGACGCCGATCGTGCCGGCGTTCAGTGCCGTGGCTGCTCCACTCAACCGGGTCGCCATCTGAACCGACACCTGATCGGCCGCGCAAGGAGTCACCGTCACGGCAGGAGTCGGTGCCGCACCAGGAGCGGCGGCCGCCGCGGTGGCGGCGTCCCGCACCCCGTCGGTGTCGACGTTCAGATAGGCAGCCATGGTGACCTGAGCAGTCGGAGCCGGATCAGCTCGACAGTGTCCTGGCCGCCTCGGCCTCGACGTCGGTGTAGCCCTGAACATCGCGACGAATATGCTCGGCCACGCCCTGGGCGTAGGCACCCAGCCGCTGGCCGGCCTCGCGACGGGCCATCAACACCTCGGCATAGGCCGCACCCACCGTCGAAGCGCCCAACTTTCCGAACGCGCCGCGGGCGGCCGCCAAGGTCTCCTCCGAGACATCCATCGCTTCAACAGCGCGGCGGCTCTCGCCGTCCCACCACCTCGCGTGGTCCTCCCAGGCATCGGCATCGACCGACAATTCTCTCGCCACGGCAAACCCTCCTGTTATTGACCTAATGGGCCTAAAACCCAAGGGTACGGGTGGCGCGGAATTACAGCAGCCACCTCAGCTGGTTAATTCTCAGAAGGTTACCCACCGGGCACGATAGGCGGCGACCTGCTCTTGGCTGGGCCAGGCATCGCTAGGCGGCAAATCTGCACCGGCCTCATTCATCCGACGCAGATGATCACAGCGGGCCCTCATCACAGCCAACGTGTACAGGTGGAACAGACGCTCAGCAAGCACCTCCGCGGTCCACTCGGCATTGACCTCCGGCTCGATCTGAACACGTTGGACCAAGCCGTCACTGTCGATCTCGACCATGACCGCCCCATCGCGGGAGCTCTCCACATACGTGGGAGTCTCGGTCTGCGTCTCCATGCCTCAAACCCTACGACGGTTGAGAAGGGCCGGGTGAGGGTAGCGGGGCCAAGGGGGTGACAGCGTGCGCCGTCACCGCAGGCGCTGCGGGCTTGCTCCAGCCCAGGAAGTCGCCGCTGCTACCCATGGCGCTGAGTGGTTGCACCTGGCCATCCATCCAAACCTTGCCGTTCCCCAAAGCCATCACGGGTGGCCTGGAGCCGAAACGGGCGATGTCGCCGGGCTGCAGATGTGATGGATCGACCGGCGTGGTTACCGGAGCACCAGGTGGTGGTATGTCGATACCCTGCGTCTTGTAGGCGTCAGTAACGCTCTGACCTGCCAGGACCGCCCGTGTAGCGTTCGCCGCCTGCTCACTCGGGGCCATCACCGGAGTGCCGTCCGGCAACGTCACCAGCTTGCCGGCGTCCGGCGGTGGCGCAGCGGCACCCGGGGCACTGGCCGGTGCCGCCGATGCCGGCGCCCCCGCCTTGTCCGGATCGCCCGAGGCGGTCTCTCGAGCTGTCTGCTCAGCGCCCCTGCCCTGGCTGCCCTGACCAGCACCATCGTCCTTGAACCCGGCCTCGGCGGCCAAAGATCCGTCCACTGCGCCCAAGGACTCCACGGAGTTGACAGCGGACAAGTCGACCGACTCCGGCAACGCGGATAAACCGTTGGCCGCCGAGGCCGGGTTCAAGGACGATGGTGCTGGTCAGGGCAGCCAGGGCAG
>JAHBAP020000507.1 GCA_018500005.2 Mycobacterium sp.
CCCCGGAGCCGACGCCGGCCCCAGCCCCGGCCCCGGTATCGCCGGCCGGACCGGTTCCGACATCGACCAAGGTGCCCGATCCCCAGGGTTCCGGCTGTGACGCCTACCGCAGCAAGCACCCGTCCGGCACCCCGGGCTCGATTGAGTCGATGGCGCTGGAGACCGGATCGCAGGCGCTGGCCAGCAACCCGGATCTGAGCACCTTCAGCGATGCCATCTCCGGCAAGTTGAACCCGGAGATCAACATCGTCAACGTGCTCGACGGCGGCCCCTACGTCGTCTTCGCGCCCACCAACGCGGCGTTCGCCAAGCTGGACCCGGCAACCCTGAACACGCTGAAGACCGACCCGGTGGTTCTGTTGCCGACGCTCTTCTACCACATGGTTCTGGGCTACCTGGGCCCCAACGACGTCAAGGGCAAGATGCCCACCCAGGACGGCCGGCCGGTCACCGTCGCCGGTAAGGGCGGCGATATCACTGTCAACGACGCCAAGGTGACCTGCGCCTACACCGCGCACGGCGCCTACATCTACATGATCGACACCGTGCTGACGCCGCCGACGCCGGCAGCCGAGGCAGGTCAGTCGACCACGGCGACGACCAGTGCCACCAGTGCCACCAGCGCCGCCGAGACGACGTCGGCCACCGCGACCACCTCGGCCACGGCGACCACCTCGGCTGCCCCGTCGAGCACCGAGTCGGCTACCGCCTCGGCGACCGAGACCGCCTCGGCGACCGCGTCGGCGACTACGACAGCCACGCCGGCGGCCTAGCCCTGGGACTTCGGCGCGCTTTTCGTCGCTGACCGACGATTAGCGCGCCGAAATCTCAGCGCGGTTAGCGGGCCTTCCAGACCGGGGCCCGCTTCTGCGCGAACGCCATGGGGCCTTCCATGGCGTCCTCGGAGGTGAACACCGCGCGCATCTCCCGGTTGGACCGCTTCCAGGCGTCCTTCTCGGCGGTGATGGCACCCTCGTCGACACCGAGTGCGACGCGCTTGCTGGCCTGTACGGCCAGCGGCGCGTTGCCGGTGATCCGGTCGGCCAGGGCGAGCGCGGCATCCAGCGCCGGATTTCCCTCGCCGTCCGGCACGACCTGGTTGATCAGTCCCCAGCGGGCGGCCTCCTCGGCGCTGATCGGGTCACCGGTGACGAGCAGTTGCATCGCGATCTTGCGGGGCAACTGGTCGACGATGCGGAACAACCCGCCGGCAGCGGCGATCAGACCCCGCTTGACTTCGGGCAGTCCGAACTGGGCGCTGGACTGGGCGACCACCAGGTCGCTGGCCAGCGCCAGTTCGGTGCCCCCGCCGAGGGCGGTTCCGTTGACCGCCGCGATGACGGGCTTGTCGATGACGTGCTGCACGTAACCGGCGAAGCCCCACTCCGGGTGCTCGGGGTGGAAGATGTTCTCCCCCTTGGAGATCGCCTTCAGGTCGGCACCTGCGCAGAACGACTTGTCCCCGGCACCGGTGATGACGACGGCCCAGATCTCGGAGTCGTCCTGAGCCTGTTGCAGGGCATCACCGACCCCGGTGCTGACCGCCTGGTTGACCGCATTGCGGGCCTCGGGCCGGTTGATGGTGACGACCAGGGTGTTACCCCGGCGCTCGGTGAGAGCGCCGGGGGCCATTCCATCGGAATTGACCTCAGTCATCAGAGCAGCTCGAGGATTGTGGCGTTGGCCTGGCCGCCGCCCTCGCACATTGTCTGCAAGCCGTAACGAATGTTGTTGTCCCGCATGTGATACAGCATCGTGGTCATGATCCGGGCGCCGGATCCACCGAGCGGGTGGCCCAGCGCGATGGCGCCGCCGTTGGGGTTGAGTTTCTTCTCGTCGGCGCCGATCTCCTTGAGCCAGGCCATCGGAACCGGCGCGAACGCCTCATTGACCTCGAAGACACCGATATCGGACAGGCTCAGGCCGGAGCGCTTGAGTGCCTTCTGGGTGGCCGGGATCGGGGCCGAGAGCATCATCACCGGGTCCGCCCCGGCAAGCACGGCGGTGTGCACCCGGGCAAGGGGCTTGAGGCCCAGCGACTTCGCCTTCTCCGCCGACATGAACAGCAGTGCCCCGGAGCCGTCGGAGATCTGCGAGGAGTTGCCGGCGTGGATCACGCCGTCCTCGGAGAAAGCGGGCTTGAGGGTGGCCATCTTCTCCAGGGTGGTGCCGAGACGGATGCCCTCGTCTTTGTTCATGACGTTCCCATCAGCATCCTTGATGCCGACGATCTGGTCGTCGAAGGCACCGGAAGCCTGTGCGGCACCGGCCTTCTCGTGCGAGTCCAGTGAGAACTGGTCGAGCATGGTGCGGGTCAGCTCCCACTTCTTGGCCATCATCTCCGCGCCAATGCCCTGGTTGGGGGCGCGGTTGTAGCGCTCCTTGAAGGTCGCCGAGTACGGGTTGCCGCCGTTGGCCAGCGAGGCACCCATCGGTGTGCGCGACATCGACTCCACGCCGCCGGCGATGACGGCGTCGTAGTGGCCGGCCACCACGCCGGCGGCGGCGAAGTGCACCGACTGCTGGGAGGAACCGCACTGCCGGTCCACCGTTACGCCGGGGATGGTCTCCGGCCAACCGGCGGTCAGCACCGCGGTGCGGGCGATGTCGAGGGCCTGCTCACCGGCCTGCATGACGCAACCCCAGATCACGTCGTCCACGATCTCGGGGTCGATTCCAGCGCGCTGGGCCAGGCCGTTGAGAACCTGGGCCGACAGATCGGCCGGGTGCACGCCGGACAGTCCGCCGTTGCGCTTACCGACCGCCGAGCGCACTGCCTCGACGATTACCGCTTCCGCCATCGACTTCTCCTTCGGTTACAGATGGGGTTTCCCCTCGATTCTGACAACCAACCAACCGTTTGGTCAAAGAGGGTCGCTCTTGGTCTCCAGATGAACCGGCACGTCGTCGTCCCACGGTTGGCGAACCACCATGTCAGCGACGTTGACGTAGCCGCTCTCAAACTCCCCGGTCGCCGCGTCGACCAGACGGTAGCGCTGGGTCTGCCGATGGATGGGCTGGGCGTCGAGGATCACCACCCGTACTTCGCCGGGTTCGAAGTGGCACCGGCGTTGCATCGCGGCGATGAGTTGCTCGTTGTGCAGGTGGCCGTCGCCGAAGTTCCAGCCGATCGCCATGCTGCAGATCCGCTCGCCGTCGGTCACCGAGTACTGGTCTTCGTCCTGGCCGGCCATCGCCCGGTGCGCCAGCGTGAAAAGCGCCTTGCCGTGCGTGTTGAAGCCGCGGAACGCATAGCCCATGTAGATGGGGATCTGGGCGGCTTCCTTGCTGCCGTAGAACTTCTCCAGTTGCGCGGCGGGCATGTTAGCGATCGCGACGATGCCCTGCTCGATCTTGGCTTCCGCCGAGGGCTTCACGCACCACAGCGTGGTGTCCCAGTTTCCGGCGTAGTAGCGCATGCCGGGCAGGAAGGAGATCTTGCGCGGAACCAGGTTCCCGGCGATGACGACGCCGGCCATGACGACGAACAGAACCGCCGGCAGCGGATTGGTCATATCGCCCAATCCGACGTCGGCGTGACCGACGAAGAGGAACAGCACGCAGAAGATCATGAACACGTTCCACTCCAGCGGCACGCCCATCGGGATGGCCGACAGGATGCCCAGGTGGAAGCAGACCATGACGATCGCCGCGACGGTGGTGGGCCAGCCACCATGGGAGAACAGCAGCACAATGGGCACCAGGCCCTCGATGGCGGTGCTGACGTGAGCCAGGCCCCGGGACAGCCTGCCAGGACGCAGATCGTCCGGAAAGCGTTCGAAGAACGCGCGTTTGAGCGCGCGCGGGCGCACCACCGGGCTGTTGGACATCATCGTGGAGATGACGAACGGAAAGTGCTTGGTCAGCTTGGAGGTGGCGGCGCCCAACCAGATCACCAGGCAGGCCAGCTTGGCGGCGATGAGGTCGTTGGGCGCGCCGAGCAGAAAGGCCACCACGAAGGGTGCGTACACCTCCCCGCGAGCGGCCAGGAAGATCACCTTGTCCCGAAGTCCGGTCAGCGCCAGCAGTGCCAGCACCGTCCAGGACTGCCAAGGCGGTAGCAGACCGGTTTCGGTGGCCCCCGACAGCAGTGCCACGACGAGTGCCGCCAGCAGTGCGCCGTAGAGCAGGACGTCGACCGGCCCGCGATTGTCGCCCCCGGTGAACCGAACACGGCTCGGCCATGGCGGCAGCCGAATGGTGTTGGGCCGCAACCAGTACAGGATCGAGCCCATCGGAGGGTAGAACCGGTTGTTCAGCGGTCCGAAGCCGCAGCCGAGGCCGACGACTTCGAAGAGCATCGTGTACAGCACTACCTTCTGGAACACGACGGGATCGGTCCAGGTGTGCCCGATGGTGAACAGCGCCCCACCGCCGACATAGACGAGGATCTTGACGAGGTAGAACAGGTGCAGTGCAACCGGTGTGCCGAAGCCCACCTCGGCCCAGTGCACCGCCATCGGCCGTATCTTCTGCGAGCGGGTGCCCTTGCTCCACTCGGGGAAGTCGAGTTCCGGGACCTCCTGCTTGAGAAAACCCATTCCTCTTTCCTATCCGCCGAGATGCAGCCCTGGGCGGGAATTCCGAGGGAATCCCGCCCAGTGCTCAGTCTCGCGGGGCAAGGGCGTCGGAAAGTCGGCTCAGATAATCGTCGACGTCGATGACGGCCGGATCGGCGCGCACGCTGACCGCCACCGTGTCCCCGATACCGTGGACGCCGTGGGTCAGCCCCATCATCGGCGAGAGCGCCGGGAATCCGGCGGTGAAGAGCACCCGCGATCCGCCGAACGACAGATCGGCCGGTCCGCGGTACACGCTGGAGACCACGGTGTGGGCGGCGACCGTGGCCGATCGTCCAGACGGGTCGAACTTGCCCACACCCCAGCGCAACAATCGGGCCGGAACCGCGGCGAACGCGGCGTCGGAGGCGGCGGTGGCCGCATGCTGCACCCGAAGGCGCTGCCCGGCCAACTCCGCGGCGATCGGCTCGGCCCGCTGTGGCGGTTCCAATTCCGGATGCAGGTCGACGCTGACATTGCGGAAGTTGTTGCGCGCCTTGGCCGGTCCCGACAGGGCTATCGCCAGTGGCACCTCAGCTCCCAGCCGGCTGGCGTCTTCTCCCCGACCGGCCAGGTAGCCCCCGAGCGCCTCGGAGACCGCTACCAGTGCGCCCACGGTCACCGTGGGACGGCGCAGGGTCTGCCGATCGACCAGCAGCGTGCGCAACACCGCGGCTCCCGAACGCGGTGCGTTGACGCTCAGCAACGGCCGAGGCGGCCTCGGGGCGGCGATGAGCCCGGCCTCGACGTCGCGCATCAGTTGCCGGTGCGCCCGGGCGGCGGCGACCGCGCGGGCCGGCAGGAATCCGCGGGCAGGATGCACCGGCACGGGAAGCGGCGCGCGGCGGCCGAGCAGCCTGGCCGCCAGCGCTGAGGATCGGGTGCCATCGGCCAATGCGTGGGCGATCTGGACGACGACGACGTTCGGCGGGAATACGTTCACGCGCCAGGCCATCCGGGTCAGATCAAGCTGGTTGAGGTGGGATACCGCGTCCAGACAGTCCGGCCACCCGACCGCCGGATGCTCCACGAACTGATCCGCGGTTATCGGGCAGGGCCGCCACCGCGGGTAACGCCATCGGTGGTCATCGACAATCCTCAAAGCCATCTCCGGGCATGCCCCGGCGTTGCGCCGGACACCGTCGATGGCCGCGCCGATATCAGGGGTTCCGTCGAATAGGTACACCAAGAACTGGTCGTTGGGCACCGAGGCCGACAGCCAGAACAACTGGGCGTCAGGGGCCGCCATTCTGGATGACACGCCCGTCATTGTGACCCGACGCGACCGCTGCTTGCGTAGGGTCGAATCCCTAGTCCGAAGGAGGTTTCCCCGATGAAGCGAATCGCTATGGCCATCGCCACGGCAGGAGTCATCGCCGGCACACTGGCCGGCAACGCGAACGCCGCCAGCGTCAACAACAACCCCGTCCAGCCGCAGCCGACCACCCCCGTTCCGGTGTTCACCGCGCTGGACTGCGGGTACGGAACCGGTATCTACGGCTGCGGACCCGGCTGGGTCTGGCGCGACGGCTGGCGCGGCTTTGCCTGCTACGTCTGCTGACCGCCACCGACTCTCACGATTGGAAACCCGCATGATGAAACCGCGTCACATGGCGGCCGGTATGACCGCCGCCGCACTGATCTCGGTCGGCGTCCTCGGCGGTATCGGCACCGCCGCGGCAGATGACTACACGAACCTGCTCATCGACCCGAATATCGTCGTCGACACCCTCGCCTACACCGCGGGTGCGACGACGCCGAATCCCGCCGGCCTGCCCGGCGCGACGGTGATCTACTCCCATCGTGACGGCCGCACGATCATCGATTCGGTGTGGGTGCTGGCCGACCCCGCCGCGGCCACCGCGGCGATGACCCAGGTGGCGGGCGCCTTCACGATCGCCAATCCGAAGACCGAGCAGGTGTCCGTCGGAACCGGGGGCCAGTTGATCTCCGGCACCTCACCGGACGGCACTCAGTCGCGCAGCCTGCTGTCGTTCACGCACGGCAATGCCGCCTCGACGATCGAGTTCACCGGACCGGCCAACGACCCGGCACCCATGGATCTCGTCGTCGATCTCGGCAACGCGCAGAACCAACTCCTCACCGACCGTCTGGGGTACTGAGAAACTCCACGATCCGTCGGCCGACCACGTCGGGCTGCTCCAACTGGAGAAAATGCCCGGCGTGGTCGACGACGTCCACGGCGCTGCCGGCGGGCAGTCCCGCCAGGACGAACCTCGTGAAAGCCGCTGTCATACAACCGTCGTCGGCGCCGTGCAGATACAGCGTCGGAATCCGCGGCGGTTCGGTCCACGACCGATGCAGTTCGGTATATCGGGCCGGCGGCCGGGTGTTCCGAATGGTCGCCCGGTACGGGCCGAGCGCCGCACGCCACCGGTCCGGCGCTCCGATCGCGGCGTCGACGTGACGAAGATCCTCGGCCGGTCCGTAACCCGGTGACCAACGCCGCCACAGCAGCGGCATGATCCACCCGCCGGATCGCTCCGGAGCCACGGGCAATTGGAAATAGCCGATGTACCAACTGCGCAGCAGTTGGCGCGGTAGCAGTCGCAGTAGGTCGGCGCGCCGCTGCCGCAGCGTCGCCGCCGGCGGCACCGACATCACCACCGCCTTGCGGAACGGGCTGTCCGGCATCGCCGCCAGACCCGTTGCCGCCACGGCGCCCCAATCGTGGCCGATGACCACGTCGGAGTCGGTCGGGTTACTCGCCGCCCGCACCTGCAGGGCGTCGTCCATCAGTGCGCCGAGGTGATAGGCGCGGTCGGCCGGCAGTGAGGACGGCACATAACCCCTCATGAAC
>JAHBAP020000372.1 GCA_018500005.2 Mycobacterium sp.
GCCGATGCCCACGCCCCCGGCCTTCCCGCCGGGTCGAGGGCCGGCCTCCACCCCCCGAACCGGCAGCCCACGGGCGGCCAGAGCCAGCGCGGCGGCAAGGCCGCCGATCCCGGCGCCGACCACGAGGACTTCACCGCCGGTCATGGGGTCTCCGTCGGTCGAAAACCTGCAACATTCGTGCCCCGAGGCCGTCCTGGGCGCTCGAGTGCGGCGGCCGCACGAGGGGAACGAAGCCGGGCAGCGGGTCCTGCGGATGGTGGCGGGCCCGCCGACCGTCTGTCGCCGCGATCACGGCGGTGTCGATCGCGGCCAGCCCGTCCAGCAAGGTGTGTTCCACCGTCGACAGCAGCGCTTCTCCCCCGACGGCTCCGGTGAATTGACTGCCCGGCATCGGGGGCGAGAAACGGACGATCGCGGCTGGCCGGTCACGTTCCAGGAAGACGTAGTCGATGCTGACGCCGACGATGTCAACGGGGTTGTGGGCATGCATGATTCGCAGGCCTGGTCTGAGCCCAAGCGGCCGGAGGTGCGCGGGACGCTGGCGGCCTTGCGGGAAGATCCACAGGCTGCGACCGGTACGGTCCAGCAGGTCGGCCGAGGATTCCAGGCATCGTCTGCTGCGTTCCGGGCTGCTGCGATCGAGCGGCAGGGCCCCGACCCAACCGAAGAAGGGCAGCTTGCTCAGGTTCGCGGAGTCCATCAACGCCCAGCCCACCCCGCCGAGTGCCTCGTCGAGAACCAGGAGAAGCAACACATCCCACCACGCGACATGGTTGGCGGCGAAGATCATCGGGCGTTCGGCCAGGGCGGCTCGAGCTTCGTCGAGTCCACTGACCCACAGTCCGTCGAGCCGGCGGGCCACCCGGTGGCGGGCATACCCGCGAGCGAATCTCAGAAACCGCGGTCGCCGCGCATCCCCCGCCCGAGACAGCGCCTGCCGATCCGCATCCTGCGAGTTCACCCCGGGGTTCACGCCGCCTCCCGCTGCGCGCGGGCGGCATACGACCTACCCCGCCACCGGATGTCACCGCGGCGACTCCAGCGGAAGCTCTCGAACAGAACACCCATCATCGCGCACACGGCCAGCGGATGCAGCAGCACCGACAGCAGCGAGTGCCGATATCGCAGCGCCATGATCAGCCGGAGTGCGATGTTCGCGGCCACACCGACCGCGGCGGCGCCAGCCAATTTCCAGGCTCCGGCCAGCAGCGCCACCGGAAGAGCGACGTAGGGCGCCACGAAAAACACCACGTGCAGTCCCAGTACCGCGATCATTGCCAGCGGGTGTCCGCCGATGCCTTCGTAGAAGTTCTTCGCGAAGCCCCGCCACAGCGACGGTGCATCGGAGTACATCCGGCAGTCAGCCATCTCATGGCCATCGGCGAAGACCACCCGCGCTCCACTACCTTTGATTTCGCGGCACAGCGCCATGTCGTCGACCAGAGCGGTGCGCACCCGCCCCCAGCCGCCGACGGCGGCCAGTGCCGACCGGCGCACCAGCAGCAGTTGGCCGTTGGCTGCCAACACCCGGGGATCCCGGGTTCGGTGAATCAGCGGCATCGGCAGCCAGGCGACGTAGGACAGATGCAGCAAAGGGATCATCATCTGCTCGACGAAGCCGCCGGTGCGCTGCCGAGGCACAGCGGTGACCAACGCGGCGTCCAGTCCGCCCGGAACCTGGTCGGGGGTCCCGAGCAGAGACAACATACGCAGCACGCCGTCCTCGTGCAGGGTCACGTCAGCGTCGATGTTGAGCAGCAGTTCACCTGCGGCGTGGGCACTCAGCCGGTCCAGGGCGTGTGGCTTGCCGACCCATCCGGACGGCAGCGGCCCGCCCTCGATCACCCGAAGTCGCGGCACGTCGTCCTGCAACCGGGCCAGAATTTCACCGGTGCCGTCGGTGGACCCGTCGTCGTACACGATGATCTCGATGATCGGGCCGCGCGCCGCGGCGGCAGCACGCACACAGCGTTCGATGGTGCTGGCCTCGTCGCGGGCCGGGATCAGCACACTCACCCCGCCGGGTGCGGCCAGGCCCGCCGCCGGCAACCCACGGCCCCGGGTCCAGAACAGCGCGTTGAACAGCACCAGGCCAAGCGCCGCGAGAGGCGGCAGCGCCAGGAGCGCAGCCAGCGCCTGAACCCAGGCCGGGCTCATGCCCGCACGCCCCCGGACCGGCCGAGTAATCGGCCCCAGCGTCCCTGACTGTCGCCGGAGAACAGCGGCAGCCAGATGGAATTGGGGCCGCCGGCCCGGTGCACCCGCATCCGGACCAGTGGGCGCAGCAGGTCGGTGTCCACCCGGTCGGGAACCAGGTGCTCGCCGATGCCGTAGCCCTCCTCGTCACCACAACGTCCGCGCAGCAGATACCGCTGGTAGAACGGGCCGTTGTCCAGAAGTGCGCTGATCTCCACCGAAACCTGCCGGCCGTCCGGGTCGGGGAAGGTCGCACTGCTCGGCCAGCGCAGGCCCCAAGGGCTTCGGCGCATCCGGCCCATCTGAAGTCCGGCATCCTCGCAGACCCGGGAGGATCCGTCGGCGGCGAGTTCGACGACGAGGTCACGCACCGCCGCCCCGGGTTCCGACGGGATCAGCCGGTAGAAGATCAGGTCACGGCCGGGGAGGGCCAGTCGGCCCCACCACCAACTCTGGATCCCCAAGCAGTGCAAGGGTTTTGCGGCACTGTTGCGGTCGTGGTAGCCGCGGCCCTCGACCCGGAATCGTCCATTGGGCGTGTTCAATTCGAGTCCGCCGGGACTGGCCGCCAGCATCGGGGTCCACAGGTGCGGATCGGGCGTGGAGTCGTCCGCATCCGGCGCCGAATCCCGGCGCAGTGCCCCCGTCAGCCACAGTCTTCCGGTCACCCGGCCGCCGGTGGGCAGCGCAAGGTCGATGTCCCCCCGTAGCGTTCGGGTCGTCGGGTCGCCCCCGCTTCCGGGGGTGTCGACCCAAGTGAAGACGCAATCGCCCAGGCGCCAGGATCGGCCGCCCGGATCCCAGGAGCACTGATCTGGGGCCAGTTCGGAGAGCAGGTAGAAGCGCTCGCGGCCCTCGCCGTAGACAACGACGTTGACGCTGGGCCTGTTACGTGGAAGTTCGGGATGCCCGTCGCGGGCGGCGCGCGCGTAACCCGGCAGAAAGGGCAGCCCCCACGACCAGATGACGGTCGCACCGCGGCCCTGATCGTCGACCAGGTCGACGTAGAACCAGCTGAAACCGCCCGGACAATTGAGGACGGCCGCGTCCGGCGCGCGGTCCGCGGAGCACAGTGCGAGCAGGTCGCCTCCCCAAATCACTGTCCGAAATCGGTTGGTGCCGACAGCCCCGGGAAATGTTGCGGCAGGAAAAGGGGTCCCGGGTCAGGCCGTGGTGCCGGGCTCTAGGTTATCGCCGCCGCCGGCGAGTGCCACCAGCCGCCGGTGTTCCTCCGGTCCGATGTCGACGGCCTCGTCGACCAACAACACCGGAATACCGTCCTCGATGCGATAGGCCTTGTACAGCCGAGGGTTGTAGAGCCTGTCGTCAACGAACAGCAGCGGACCCCGGTCGGCAGGGCACACCAGGATTTCGAGAAGCTTGCGGTCCATTTGGGGGCGCCGGCCGTTACGGCGTCGGCGGCATGGGCGGTGCCGCGGCCGGTGGCGGGGTTGCCACGACGCTGACGGGGCTGCCCGGGCCGGGTGCGGCGCCGGCGCCCATCGCCGCGCCCTGTTGGGCCTTCGAATTGCTCAGGACGTCCATCTGCGCCTTGATCTTCTGCTGGTAGGCGATGGTGTCCTTCAGTGCGTCGATCAGCGGCAGTTGATTGGGGCGGTATTTCATAGCCGTGGTGAGCTCGTCGAGGTACTGCTTGGACGGCTTGTAGCCCATTGCCCGCAGCTTCAGCGAGACCTTGAGCAGGTTGGAGAGTTGGCCGCCACCCGCGCCGGTGGCGTACTCCTCGGCGAGTTGGTCGAGGGCGTCACCGGCGGCCGCGGCGGCGGTCGCCGTCGTCGCCGCGGCTGCGGACGCGCCGCCCTCGACGGCGACGGTGGGCTTGGGGGTCGTCGTGGTCACCGCACTGGGCGCGGTGACCGGCCCCTGAGCGGCAGGGGACGCAGACGGCGCAGGTGCGGGCGCCGGTGAGGGCGCGGGATCGGCGTGGGTGATCCCGACCGTGCCGAGGGCCAGTCCGGCGGTTACCGCGATTCCGGCGGCTGCGGTGCACACCCCGCGGCGCCAGCCGGCATATTTCCCGGTCATCGCTCTCCTCTGCATCAGACGAACCCAGCCTACAGACGGATCAGTCGGCGTCCTTGCCGAGATCGCTGCGGACGGCGGCCGTCAAC
>JAHBAP020000360.1 GCA_018500005.2 Mycobacterium sp.
CGGCACACCTCGTTTCACCCCGGAGGTGATGGGCGGCATGCCCGCGCAGCGAGGCGTCGAACGCCGTGGTCCCGTGCCGCAGTGCGGTGGACAGGGCCGAACGCACCGGGGCGAGGTCGGTGGCGGTGAACAGCCGATCGCAACCCCAGCCGATGGACAGACTCCAGATCGCGCCGGGGAACTGGGCGTCCACCGACCGCATCAGCTCGCCGACCTTGTCGAAACCGCGTGCGTCGTCTTCCACGGTCGGCCGCGCGTTGACCAGCACCAGTTTCGCGTCCGGGGCCACTGCGTGGATCACCTGAAGGTCCATCGTGGATTCGACGCCTCGCTGCGCGGGCATGCCGCCCATCACCTCCGGGGTGAAACGAGGTGTGCCGAATAGGTCGCTGAACATATCGAGGTCGGCTTGGTCGAAACCGTCGAAACCGAATACCGCCACAGTGACGCCCTTGCCGGTAAAGCCCTCATCCACAAGAGGTTTGGCGTTGTACGCGGTAACCAATTGGTTCGGCAGCAGTCCGCCGTCCGGTACGTCCAGTGGCGGCGTCGGGGGAACGACCGTGCGGTGCGGAAGGTATCCGAAGATGCGGCCCAGCCCGGTCACCTCGGATTTCAGCACGTCGGGCATCTCAGGCTGCTGAGGTGAGGCGTAGAAGATGTGGCCCGGGTCGGGGCCGCCGCGTGCCCGGTGCTCTTAAACCGAGCCCCGGAGGCCGGGGGCACTGCCGCCCGGGCGCCCTGCAAGCAGGGCCCAGCGTCCCCCGCCGTGCCAGCGTACCGAGAGGTTGCGCGACCGCGCCCACGCCGTGAGTGCGACCGGGTCGGACGGCTGGCGCAATGATGCGGTGATTTGGGCGTGGTCGGATCGGGCCGCCCCGAGGTCCGCCGCGGCGGCGAGCAGCCGGGCATAGGGGCCGCCGATGACGTTGCGGGGCGGCGGGGCCCAGCGGTCTGCCGCGACCCCCGCGGTGGCGACGACGGCGATCACCGCGGCGATCCGGGTCAGGCGGGGGATCACTGTGCTAGTCCGGTGGGTTCTCCCCGCAGACGCCGGGCGGACCGGGAGGAGGCCCGCTCGGCGCCTCCGCACTGGGAACAGAACGGCATATCCGGCACGGTGGCGGTGCAGTGGATGCATCGGATCGGCTCGTCGGAGGCCTCGTCGGGAAGTTCGTGCAGGACCGCGAGTTGTATGGCGCATCGAAGCGCGAGCAGCGCAGTGAGGGTGAGGACAACATTGATCAGGGTTTCCAGTCCATGAGGATTGTTGCCGGCGGCGACCATGTACACGGCGAGGTAACTCGCCGCCGTGATCGCGGCACAGAGGACCAGACTCACCCGAATCCCACTTGGTTGCCCCGTTCTTCGAGTGGGGCGGAACCACAGCAGAATCCCCATCGTCC
Source organism: Mycobacterium sp. (assembly GCA_018500005.2). GTDB lineage: Bacteria > Actinomycetota > Actinomycetes > Mycobacteriales > Mycobacteriaceae > Mycobacterium. The sequence goes on from JAHBAP020000360.1 coordinate 1,407, forward strand.
CCCCGGCGGCCGTCGCGATCAGTGGGTCGCAGACGCCGTCGAGGATGGCCTCGGACAGCAGCCGCGACGAGTCGTAGTTGTCGATCAGGCCTGCGATGAACTGGGGTGCGAGCCAGGTCACGGTGCCGGCGGTCGTAAAGGACAGCGCGCCCAGGGCACCGATGACGAATCCGTCCAGCGACTCCACAGTCGGCAGGCGCAACATCCGCACCACCGCCGCCGGCACCAGCATCAGCACGGAATCGCCGACCGACACCGCCAGTCCCAGGTTCACCACGTTGATCATCTGGAAGCCGGCGGACAGTGGGATGTCGTAGGAACTGGCGACCTGGGCTCCCGACCACGTCCACCAAACCACGCCGAGCGCGATGCCGATCAGCGAAGACAGGATCATCGCGCGGGCCGGAATGTCCCGGAAGATATCGGAGCGCCACAGGTAGAGGAAGAAGAGCAGAGGTATCCCGAACGCGGTCAGGACGACCAGTAACGGAAGCAGCTTCAACATCGCGGCTACGATCAGAGCGGCCAGCGCCAGGAACAGTCCATGCCTGAACGGGATGCGGTCTCGGTCGGCGAGGTGCGGGCAGAGGGTACTCGTAAACAGCGGCAGGTAGACCGGCTGATCGTGCGCGGCGACAAACGCCTTGGGTCGCAATCGTTTCTGACACGCGGTGACTGCTAGCCGCTGGTCTGCTCCGCAGCTACCGCAGAATGGCCCGACCGGCACAGCGGACCGACATGTCGGACAATCCCTGGTTCGCCGGTCGGCCGTTTCTGCCATTTTGTCTCGGGCGTCAGTGGCCGAGCCGTCCCCGGCCCATCCGCAGCAGCAGCATCGCCAGGTCCTTACCATCCTGGCCCAGCGTGCTGTAGCGCTCGATGACCTTCATCTCCCGGCTGTGCACCAGTCGGGTGCCGCCGGAGGCCATCCGGACCTTTCCGATCGCCTGGGACACCTCGGTGCGCCGTTTGACCGCGGCCAGGATCTCGGCGTCGAGGCGGTCGATCTCCAGGCGCAGCGCGTCGATATCGGATTCGGTGAGTTCTTCGGTGGTCATGTCGTGGTTCTCCTGGTGTGGGGGTTCTGGTCTCATCAGGTCCGGGCCTCACACAAAAAACAAGCCCCGGATCGCCGATGCGGACCGCGGGGCTGTCGAGTTGAGCAGCTATGCCTCCACGGGCACCGAGGACCGGTACCCGTAGAAAAATCGCTGACTGGACTGCACACGCTGAGTGTGCCACCTGGTGGCGCGCCTGCGCAAAGGACTGTCACCGCCCGGCGGTAAGTTGAGTGGGTCATGAGTGTGCAGGCCACCGATATAAGCGCCGAGTTCCGGCACCCCGCAGGTCCTGAGGAACTGCTCGAAGGGCTGAACCCCCAGCAGCGCCGGGCGGTGCTGCACGAAGGGGCCCCGCTGCTCATCGTCGCCGGTGCCGGGTCGGGCAAAACCGCGGTGCTCACCCGCCGGATCGCCCACCTGCTGGCCGCCCGCGACGTCGGCCCCGGCCAGGTCCTTGCCATCACCTTCACCAACAAGGCCGCCGCCGAGATGCGGGAACGGGTGGCTCACCTGGTGGGTCCGCGGGCCCGCAACATGTGGGTGTCGACCTTCCACTCCACCTGCGTGCGAATCCTGCGCAACCAGGCCTCGCTGCTGCCCGGCCTGAATTCGAACTTCTCCATCTACGACGCCGACGATTCCCGCCGCCTGCTGCTGATGATCGGCAAGGACATGGGGCTCGACGTCAAGCGCTACTCGCCGCGTCTGCTGGCGACGTCGATCTCCAACCTGAAGAACGAGTTGACCAGCCCGGAGGAGGCCGTCGCCGCGCTGGAACCGGGCGGCGACGATATGGCCCGAATCGTCGCGGAGGTCTACGGCGAGTACCAGCGTCGGCTGCGAGCCGCCAACGCGCTCGACTTCGACGACCTGATCGGCGAGGCGGTTGCGGTGCTGCAACGCCACCCCCAGATCGCCCAGTACTACCGGCGGCGGTTCCGGCACATCCTGGTCGACGAGTACCAGGACACCAACCACGCCCAGTACGTGCTGGTGCGCGAGTTGGTCGGGGTAGGGGCGTCCGACACCGATGCGGTTCCGATGTCCGAGCTGTGCGTCGTCGGTGACGCCGACCAGTCGATCTACGCCTTCCGTGGTGCGACTATCCGCAACATCGAGGATTTCGAGCGTGACTTCCCCAGCGCCACAACGATTCTGCTCGAGCAGAACTATCGTTCCACCCAGACCATCCTGTCGGCGGCGAACTCCGTCATCGCCCGCAACACCGGCCGGCGGGAGAAGCGGCTGTGGACCGACGCCGGTGACGGGGAGCTGATCGTCGGCTACGTCGCCGACAACGAGCACGACGAGGCCCGCTTCGTGGCCGGCGAGATCGACACCCTCGTGGAGGGCGGAGGCGGCGTCGCCTCCCGATTCAATTTCGGGGACGTCGCCGTCTTCTACCGCACCAACAACTCCTCCCGAGCGTTGGAAGAGGTGTTCATCCGCGCCGGCATCCCCTACAAGGTGGTCGGCGGGGTCAGGTTCTACGAACGCAAGGAGATCCGCGACATCGTCGCTTACCTGCGGGTGCTGGACAACCCCGGGGACGCGGTGAGCATGCGCAGGATCCTGAACACCCCGCGCCGCGGAATCGGCGACCGCGCCGAGGCGTGCCTGGCCGTCTACGCCGAGAACACCGGCGCCACGTTCGCCGATGCGTTGGTTGCCGCCGCCGAGGGCCGGGTGCCGATGCTCAATACCCGGTCGGAGAAGGCGATCGCCGGATTCGTCGAACTACTCGACGAATTACGCGGCCGGTTGGACTCCACTGCGGGAGGGGAACTCGGCGACCTCGTCGAGGCGGTGCTCGACCGGACCGGATACCGCCGGGAACTGGAGTCCTCGAGTGATCCGCAGGATCTTGCTCGGTTGGACAACCTCAACGAATTGGTCAGCGTCGCACACGAATTCAGCATCGACCGGGCCAACGCCGCCGCGCTCGCCGCGGAGGAAGCAGCAGCCGAAGACTCCGTCGATGATGAGGACGACCCCGAGACCGGCGTGCTCGCCGAGTTCCTGGAGCGGGTGTCACTGGTGGCCGACTCCGACGAGATCCCGGCGGATGATGCCGGGATGGTCACCCTGATGACGTTGCACACCGCCAAGGGCCTCGAATTCCCGGTGGTGTTCGTCACCGGCTAGGAGGACGGCATGTTCCCGCACATGCGGGCGCTCGGCGATCCCGGTGAGCTGTCCGAGGAGCGCCGACTGGCCTACGTCGGGATCACCCGGGCGCGCCAACGGCTCTATCTCTCGCGGGCCAAGATCCGTTCTTCCTGGGGTCAGCCCATGCTCAACCCCGAGTCGCGGTTCCTTCGTGAGATTCCCGAGGATCTCATCGACTGGCGGCGTACCGACCCCGGGCCCGGCGGGGGTCCGGGATTGAGCGCCCCGGTTGCCGGACGGTTCGGCCCACCCGGCGGCGGTCGGCCGTCGCCCATGCGATCGGGAGGGGGAAAGCGGCCACTGATCGTCCTGCAACCGGGCGACCGCGTGACCCACGACAAATATGGGCTGGGCCGGGTCGAGGAGGTCTCCGGAGTCGGGGAGTCGGCGATGTCCCTCATCGACTTCGGGAGTGCCGGGCGGGTCAAGCTGATGCACAACCACGCGCCGGTGCAAAAGCTTTAGCCGCCCCCGCACCACCGGCCGGTTGCGGGATGCAACGCCAGCACCAGGGTGGCAAGCGGGAGCACCGGTATGAGGTAGACCGGCCAGGCCACCCGAGCACCCG
>JAHBAP020000612.1 GCA_018500005.2 Mycobacterium sp.
CCCCCTGCGTCCGCGCCGCCGGCGCCCGCCCCCGTGCCCGCCGCCCAGCCGCCTCCCGCCCAGCCTCCCGCCGCACCGGCCGGTGACGAGGCACAGGTGCTGCGCGGCGCTGCGGCCGCCGTGGTGAAGAACATGAACACCTCGCTGCAGATCCCGACCGCGACCAGCGTGCGGGCCATCCCGGCGACCCTGATGATCGACAACCGGATCGTCATCAACAACCACCTCAAGCGGACCCGCGGCGGCAAGATCAGCTTCCCCCATCTGCTGGGGTACGCAATCGTCCAGGCGGTCAAGAAGTTCCCCAACATGAACCGCCACTTCGCGGAGATCGACGGCAAGCCGAACAGCGTCACCCCGGCCCACACCAATCTCGGCCTGGCGATCGACCTGCAGGGCAAGGACGGCAAGCGGGCGCTCGTCGTCGCTGCCATCAAGGGCTGCGAGAGCACGGGTTTCGCCGAGTTCGTAGCCGCCTACGAGGACATCGTGCGGCGCGCCCGCGACGGCAAGCTCACCGCGGAAGACTTCGCGGGCGTGACCATCTCCCTGACGAACCCGGGCACCATCGGCACGGTGCACTCGGTGCCCCGGCTGATGGCCGGCCAAGGTGCCATCATCGGCGCCGGCGCGATGGAGTACCCGGCGGAGTTCCAGGGCGCCAGCGAGGAGCGCATCGCGGAGTTGGGTGTCGGCAAACTGATCACGCTGACGTCGACCTACGACCACCGGATCATCCAGGGCGCGGAGTCCGGGGACTTCCTGCGCACCATCCACACCCTGCTGCTCTCCGACGACTTCTGGGACGAGATCTTCTTCGATCTGGGCATCCCCTACGAGCCGGTGCGGTGGCGTACCGACAACCCGGATTCGATCGTCGACAAGAACGCCCGGGTCATCGAGTTGATCGCGGCCTACCGCAACCGCGGGCATCTGATGGCCGACATCGACCCACTGCGGTTGGACAAGAACCGGTTCCGCATGCACCCCGATCTCGATGTGCTGACCCACGGCCTGACGCTGTGGGACCTCGACCGGGTGTTCAAGGTCGACGGGTTCGCCGGGCGGGAGTACAAGAAACTGCGCGACGTGCTCTCGGTGCTGCGCGACGCCTACTGCCGGCACATAGGCGTCGAGTACACCCACATCCTGGAACCGGAACAGCAGAAGTGGCTGCAGGAGCGCATCGAAGTCCGCCATGACAAGCCCACGGTCGCCCAGCAGAAGTACATCCTTAGCAAGCTCAACGCGGCCGAAGCGTTCGAGACGTTCCTGCAGACCAAATATGTTGGGCAGAAGCGATTTTCGCTGGAGGGTGCGGAGTCGGTGATCCCGATGATGGACGCGGTGATCGATCAGGCCGCCGAACACGGCCTCGACGAGGTCGTCATCGGAATGCCGCACCGCGGCCGGCTCAACGTGCTGGCCAATATCGTCGGCAAGCCGTACTCGCAGATCTTCAGCGAGTTCGAGGGCAACCTCAACCCGTCGCAGGCGCATGGTTCCGGTGACGTCAAGTACCACCTCGGCGCCACGGGCACCTACATCCAGATGTTCGGCGACAACGACATCGAGGTGTCGCTGGTGGCCAACCCGTCGCATCTGGAGGCCGTCGACCCGGTTCTGGAGGGCCTGGTCCGCGCCAAGCAGGACCTGATCGACGGTGTCGACGCCGACGGTAATCCGCGTGACTTCACGGTGGTGCCCCTGATGCTGCACGGCGACGCCGCGTTCGCCGGTCAGGGCGTGGTCGCCGAGACGTTGAACCTCGCGCTGCTCAAGGGTTACCGCACCGGCGGCACGATTCACATCGTCGTCAACAACCAGATCGGTTTCACCACCGCGCCGGAGTACTCGCGGTCGGCGGAATACTGCACCGACGTCGCAAAGATGGTCGGCTCGCCGATATTCCACGTCAACGGAGACGATCCGGAGGCGTGCGTGTGGGTGGCCCGGTTGGCGATGGACTTCCGCGAGACGTTCAACAAGGACGTCATCATCGACATGCTGTGCTACCGCCGGCGCGGCCACAACGAGGGCGATGACCCCTCGATGACCAATCCGGCGATGTATGAGGTCATCGATACCAAGCGCGGCGTCCGCAAGAGCTACACCGAGGCGCTGATCGGCCGCGGTGATATCTCGATCAAGGAGGCCGAGGACGCCCTGCGCGACTATCAGGGTCAACTCGAGCAGGTGTTCAACGAGGTCCGCGAACTCGAGAAGCATGCCGCCGAGCCCAGCGAGTCGGTGGAGACCGCGCAGATGATCCCCCGCGGGATGAGCACCGCGGTCGACAAGGCTCTGCTCGCCCGCATCGGCGACGCGCATCTGAGCGTGCCGGAGGGTTTCACCGTGCATTCGCGGGTCAAGCCGGTGCTGGAAAAGCGCCGCGAGATGGCCTACGAGGGCAAGGTGGACTGGGCGTTCGCCGAACTGCTGGCGCTGGGCACCTTCCTGGCCGAGGGCAAGCTGATCCGGTTCTCCGGTCAGGACACCAAGCGCGGCACCTTCACCCAACGGCACGCGGTGGTGATCGACCCGCACACCGGTGCGGAGTTCACCCCGCTGGACCTGCTGACCCTCAACCCGGACGGCACACCCAACGGCGGCCGTTTCCTGATCTACGACTCGCCACTGTCGGAGTACGCGGCCGTCGGCTTCGAGTACGGCTACTCGGTGGGCAACCCCGAGGCGATCGTGTTGTGGGAGGCACAGTTCGGCGACTTCGTCAACGGCGCTCAGTCGATCATCGATGAGTTCATCAGCTCCGGTGAGGCCAAGTGGGGACAACTCTCCGACGTCGTGCTGCTGCTGCCACACGGCCACGAGGGCCAGGGCCCGGACCACACCTCGGGCCGCATCGAGCGGTTCCTGCAGCTGTGGGCCGAGGGGTCGATGACCATCGCACTGCCGTCGACCCCGGCGAACTATTTCCATCTGCTGCGCCGACACGGCCTGGACGGGGTGCACCGGCCGTTGATCGTCTTCACTCCCAAGTCGATGCTGCGCAACAAGGCCGCGGTCAGCGATTTGCGCGACTTCACCGAGCGCAAGTTCTGCTCGATCATGGAGGAGCCCAGCTACACCGACGGCGACGGCGACCGCAACAAGGTCACCCGGGTGCTATTGACCAGCGGCAAGATCTATTACGAATTGGAAGCCCGCAAGGTCAAGGACGGCCGCGACGATGTCGCGATCGTGCGGATCGAGCAACTCGCCCCGCTGCCCAAGCGCCGCTTGGCCGCCACCCTGGACAGCTACCCCAACGCCCGGCAGTTCTTCTGGGTGCAGGAGGAGCCCGCCAATCAGGGCGCCTGGCCGACGTTCGGCCTTCAGCTTCCGGAGTTGATGCCCGACAAACTGACCGGGATCAAGCGGATCTCCCGGCGGGCGATGTCGGCGCCGTCGTCGGGATCGTCGAAGGTACACGCCGTCGAGCAGCAGGAGATCATCGACGAGGCGTTCGGCCCCTAGCAAAACCCCTGGCCGGCCGAGTGTGCCGGTTCATCCGCAAAACGCCGTCCACGGCGTATCAGGCCGCACTCCCGGCGGCTGGCGGAATCCGGCGAAGCCCTAGTTCCCGAAGATCGGGATCAGCGGCTTGCCGTCGGCAAGGTTGTTGCTGACGTTCTCGATGGCCTTCGGGCACAGGAACGAGATGGCCGCCCCGGTGAACATCGTCGAAGCCCCCAGCGGTCGGCCGATGGCGTCGGAGACCTTCGCAGCGATATCGGCGGTGTTCTGACCACGCTGAGCAAGCATCGGGCACAGCGACTCGCCGACCGCGACGGCCTTGGCGGGGTCGATGTCGGTCACGCCCAGAAGATCCAGATTTCCCAGGAAGTCGTCGACGTTAGAGGTGGTGTCGGCCTGCGCGGGTGAGCAAAAGCCGCCGGCCAGACCTACGGCCAGCATCAGTGAACCTGTCATAAAGCGAAGCTTCATGGTTAAAGAATCGTAGGGGCGTCAGCGGGCGTTACTGCAACGAATCCGCGCTGTTACCCTCAGAGCGAACTCGACACCCCCAGGAGCGTTCATGCAGGGATTCGCCGGCAAGGTGGCAGTGGTGACCGGGGCCGGATCCGGCATCGGGCAGGCGCTGGCGATCGAGTTGGGCCGTTCCGGGGCGTCGGTGGCGATCAGCGACGTCGACACCGAGGGCTTGAAAGTCACCGAGGACCGGCTCGCCGCGATCGGGGCGAAGGTCAAGGCCGATCGTCTCGACGTCACCGAACGGGAGCGTTTCCTGCTCTACGCCGACGAGGTCAAAGACCACTTCGGCAAGGTCAACCAGATCTACAACAACGCCGGGATCGCCTTCACCGGCGATATCGAGGTGATCCCGTTCAAGGACATCGAACGGGTGATGGACGTCGACTATTGGGGCGTGGTCAACGGCACCAAGGCGTTCCTACCCCATCTGATCGCCTCGGGTGATGGGCACATCATCAACATCTCCAGCATCTTCGGCCTCTTCGCGGTGCCCGGACAGGCCGCCTACAACTCGGCCAAGTTCGCCGTTCGCGGATTCACCGAGGCGCTCCGCCAGGAAATGATGCTGGCCGGTCATCCGGTCAAGGTCACCACCGTCCATCCCGGCGGGATCAAGACGCCCATCGCCCGCAACGCCGGGGTCGTCGAGGGACTTGACCAGGAGAATCTCGCCAAGCTCTTCGACTCGAAACTTGCGCGAACCAGCCCGGCGCGGGCCGCGCAGGTCATCCTCGAGGGAGTGGCCAAGAACAAGGCCCGGGTACTGGTCGGCACCGACGCCAAGATCCTCGACGGATGGGTTCGGGTGA
>JAHBAP020000377.1 GCA_018500005.2 Mycobacterium sp.
CTGAGGTTGAGGGCACTGAGGTTGAGGGCACTGAGGCCGAGGCTGGCGAGACCGAGAGCCACGGCACTGAGGTCGAGGCAACCAAGGTTGAGGACGCGCCGGTCGTGACCGTTACGGCCGCCGAGGTGGCGGTCGACGCTCCGGCTGAAGCTCCGGTCGCCCCGAAGCGTCCGCGGCCGATCCGCGACGCGGTGGAGAAGGCCGGTAAGCAGATCAATGAGGCCGTCGCCAACGCCAAGGCGGCCAAGGCGGAACGCGTCGCGGCCCGCAAGGCCAAGAGGGCCGGCTCGGCCAGCGCTGAGTAATAAGTAGCGTCACACCACATCGGCCCCCTCCGTTTCGGAGGGGGCCGATGTGGTGTGCGCTCAGTCCTGCTCGTCGCTGCGCTTGCGGCGTTTGATCCCTACGCCGCCCCACAGCGAAAAGCCCTTTATCGTCACTTTCGGGGCTCCCGGCGTGCCGGCGCCCTCGATCTTGTGGTCGAAGCCGCCCATCACGCCGTGCCCCCTGATGTCGACATTGACCTCCGGCGGCAGGACGATGGTCTGACCGCCGAGGATCGAGTAGGCGTGGATCTCGACGTCCGGAGAGGTGAAGTCGGCGTAGCGCAGGTCCACCACACCGCCGCCGAACAAGGTGAATGTCGTCATTCTGGCCGGGATGTTCCAGCGGCCGCGGCGCTCGAACCCGCTCAGCACGGCCAGCAGCATGGTCGACGGTGCCGGCCTGCTCTTGCGACGCCGATATTCCAGCGCCTCGGGCAGGTCGTAGGTCAGCCGCTCTAGTTGGTTATAGGAGTCGGCGGAGTACGCCTTCCTCAGTCGGGCCTCGTACTGGTCGATGCTGAGCCGGCCGTTGGCGGCAGCCTCGGAGAGCAATTGAGCAACCTGAATGCGGTCGTCGTCGCAGGCCTGCGCGGAGGAATCGCGGTCCGGAAGGTTGCTCATGCTCATGTCGTCCTGAGCCTACGACCCGTCAACCCGGGCGCAAAAGTCCGTTCACCGAACTGCCACCAAGGTGGTCCCCGTATCAGTAGGACCGGGGCAGGCCCAGGGAGGTTTGTGCGACGAAATTCAGGATCATCTCCCTGCTGACCGGCGCGATCCGGGCCAGTCGGGAGCCGACCAGCATCGCGGCCACCCCGTACTCCTGGGACAGGCCGTTTCCGCCCATCGACTGGACCGCCTGATCGACCGCCCGGGTCGAGGCCTCACCGGCCGCGTACTTGGCCATGTTGGCGGCCTCGGCGGCGGCCATATCGTCGCCGGCGTCGTAGAGGCTGGCGGCCTTCTGCATCATCAGCTTTGCCAGTTCGAGTTCGATATGGTTCTGCGCCAACGGATGTGCGATGCCCTGATGGGCGCCGATCGGGGTCTTCCAGACCTGGCGGGTCTTGACGTAGTCGCACGCCTTCTCCAGTGCCAACCGTCCCATACCCACTGCGCTTGCCGCTCCCATGATCCGCTCGGGGTTGAGCCCGGCGAACAATTGCGCGATTGCGGCGTCCTCGGCGCCCACCAGGGCGTCGGCCGGCAGTCGCACCTCGTCGATGAAGACCTGGAACTGGCTCTCCGGCATGGTCAGTTCCATCGGAATCTTGGTGAAGGTCAGACCGGGAGCGTCGATCGGCACTATAAACAGCGCCGGGCGCAGATTGCCCGTCTTGGTGTCCTCGGTGCGGCTCACCACCAGGACCGCCTGGGCCTGGTCAAGTCCGGAGATCCACACCTTCTGGCCGGACAGGATCCAGTCGCTGCCGTCGCGGCGCGCGGTGGTGGTGATGCGGTGCGAATTGGATCCGGCGTCCGGTTCGGTGATAGCAAAGGCCATGGTGATCGAACCGTCGGCGATTCCCGGAACCCAGCGCTTCTTCTGCTCGTCGGTGCCGAATTTGGCGATGATCGTTCCGTTGATGGCCGGCGACACCACCATCATCAGCAGGGGGCAACCGCCCGCCGAAAGCTCTTCCATGACCAGCGCAAGCTCGTACATACCGGCGCCCCCGCCGCCGTACTCCTCGGGCAGGTTCACCCCGATGAACCCGAGTTGGCCAGCCTCGCGCCACAATTCGTCGGTGTGGCCGCCCGAGCGGGCACGCTCGAGGTAGTACTCAGGGCCGTAGTTGGCGGCCAAGGCCGCCACCGATTTACGCAGTGCCTGGCGCTCGGAGCTTTCGATGAAATCGGTCATGCTTGTGTTTCTCCTTCGACTCGAGCTAGAACGGCGCCCACTTCGACCTGCTGGCCGACGACGACGTCGAGTTGGGTCACCACACCGTCGGCCGGTGCGGTGATCGTGTGTTCCATCTTCATCGCCTCCAGCCACACCAACGGCTGCCCGGCGGTCACGGTGTCGCCCAGGGCCGCGCCCAAGCGGATTACCGCACCCGGCATGGGGGCGAGCAGCGATCCCTCGGCCACTGCAGATCCGGGTTCGGGGAACCGCGGGACGGCTGCCAGGGCCACCGCTCCGAGTGGGGAGTCCACGTACGCGTCATCGCCGTAGCGAGCCACCGAAAATGTGGTGGCGACACCGTCTCGGGCCAATACCACCTCGGTCGGGGTGGCCCAGTCAAGTTCGACGGCCGGATCGTCGGGAAGCGACAGGCCGCGGCGGGTGAACCGGTATTCGACGCGATGTTCGGTCCCGCCGCCATCGCGGAACGTCTTTGTCTGGTTGCCCGACAGGACGTTGCGCCACCCACTGGGTACCGCACCGAGGACCTGCGCGGTCGCCCGGTTTTCGGCGGCCTCGGCCAGTGCCGCCGCGATGACGGAAAGGCGGACCGCGTCACTGTCCGCCAGGGGAGCGGCCAGCTTCTCCAGGCCGTGGGTGTCGAAGAAGGCCGTGTCGGTGTCGCCGGCCAGGAACGCAGGGTGGCGCAGGACGTTGACCAGCAGATCGCGGTTGGTGCGCAGTCCGTGCAGCCGGGTGCCGGCCAGAGCCCCGGCCAGCACCTGTGCGGCGCGGGAACGGGTGGGTGCCCAGGAGATGACTTTGGCCAGCATCGGGTCGTAGTAGATCGATACCAACGAGCCGTCGACGATTCCGGAGTCCAGTCGCACACCGCCGGTCGGCAGCGGTCCGAACTCGATGAGTGTCCCGGGAACACCGAAGTGCAGAATACGTCCGGCCTGCGGCTGCCAGGACCGCGCGGGGTCTTCGGCGTAGAGCCGTGCCTCGATGGAATGACCTGCAGCGGTGGGTGGTTCGGCTGGTAGTGCCTCTCCGTCGGCCACGCTGAGCTGAAGCTCGACCAGATCCAGGCCAGTGGTCAGTTCGGTCACCGGATGCTCCACCTGAAGCCGGGTGTTCATTTCCAGGAAGTAGAAGTCACCGGCCTCGTCGGCGAGGAATTCCACGGTGCCCGCACCGGTGTAGCCGATCGCGGCCGCGGCCAATCGAGCAGCGTCGAAAAGCCTTTCCCGCATTCCCGGGACGCGCTCGACCAGTGGTGAGGGTGCCTCTTCGATGATCTTCTGGTGCCTGCGCTGAATGGAGCATTCTCGCTCGCCTACCGCCCATACGGTGCCGTGCCGATCCGCCATCACCTGCACCTCGATGTGGCGACCGCGGGGCAGATAACGCTCACAGAACACCGTCGGGTCGCCGAACGCCGAATCAGCCTCTCGGGCTGCGGCGATCACCTGAGACTCCAGTTCGGCGAGATCCGCCACCACCCGCATGCCGCGACCGCCGCCACCGGCGGACGCCTTCACCAGAACCGGTAGCTGTTCGGCCGTCACGGTGCCGGGTATCAGTTCGGTCAGGACCGGGACGCCGGCCGCGGCCATCATCTTCTTGGCCTCGATCTTGGAACCCATCGAGGTCACCGCGGCGGGCGGGGGGCCGATCCATCTCAGACCGGCGTCGCCGACCGCCGCCGCGAAAGTGGCGTTCTCCGAGAGGAATCCGTAGCCCGGATGGATGGCATCGGCACCGGATGCCCGGGCGGCATCCAGCAGGGCATCAATGTCCAGGTAGCTGTCGATCCGGACGCGCGCGTCGGCTTCGGCGACATGCGGCGAACCGGCGTCATGCTCGGTGTAGACGGCGACGGTCGCGATGCCCAGTCGGCGGCAGGTGGTGAACACCCGCCGGGCGATCTCACCGCGGTTGGCAACCAGGACTTTGGTGATCACTTCTGTCCTCTGCTCTTCGCGCAAGCGCTCATCGACCGCTCACATCCGGAAGACGCCGAATTTCGACGTCCCCTCGATCGGGCCATTGGCGATGGCAGACAGGCACATTCCCAAGACGGTACGGGTGTCCCGCGGGTCGATGACACCGTCGTCGTATAGCCGTCCGGATAGGAACATCGGCAGCGACTCCGCCTCGATCTGGGCCTCCACGGCCGCCCGGAGGGCGGCGTCGGCGTTCTCGTCGACGGACTGACCCCGGGCCGCCGCAGCTGCCCGGTTGACGATGGACAGCACGCCGGCCAGTTGTGCCCCGCCCATCACCGCCGACTTGGCGCTCGGCCAGGCGAATAGGAAACGCGGGTCATAGGCCCGGCCGCACATTCCGTAGTGGCCGGCGCCGTAGGAGGCGCCGATCAGCAGCGAGATGTGGGGCACTGCGGAGTTGGACACGGCATTGATCATCATCGCGCCGTGTTTGATCATGCCGCCTTCCTCGTAGGCCTTGCCGACCATGTAGCCGGTGGTGTTGTGCAGGAACAACAGTGGCGTGTTCGACTGGTTGGCCAGCTGGATGAACTGAGTGGCCTTCTGGGACTCCTCGCTGAACAGCACTCCGCGGGCGTTGGCCAGAATCCCGACCGGATAGCCGTACACACTGGCCCACCCGGTGACCAGTGATCCCCCGTACAGCGGCTTGAACTCGTCGAAATCCGAGGCGTCGACCACCCGGGCGATCACCTCCCGGGGATCGAACGGAACGCGCAGGTCGGCCGGGACGACGCCGAGGAGCTCTTCGGGATCAGCCAGCGGTTCGATGAAATTCCGGGGCGCCGGCCCCTGCTTGACCCGGTTCAGCCGAGCGACGATCCGCCGGCCGATCCGGATCGCGTCGAGTTCGTCGGCGGCGAAATAGTCGGCCAATCCCGAAGTGCGTGCGTGCATTTCCGCACCGCCGAGCGATTCGTCGTCGGACTCCTCGCCGGTGGCCATCTTCACCAGGGGAGGACCTGCCAGGAACACCTTGGAGCGTTCCTTGATCATCACCACGTAGTCGCTCATGCCGGGGATGTAGGCGCCGCCCGCGGTGGAGTTGCCGAAAACCAGTGCGATGGTAGGGATCCCCGCCGCCGACAACCGCGTTAGATCCCGGAACATGCGGCCGCCCGGGATGAAGATCTCTTTCTGGGTGGGCAGATCCGCGCCGCCCGATTCCACCAGCGAGATCACCGGCAACCGGTTCTCCAGGGCGATCTGGTTGGCCCGCAGAACCTTCTTCAGCGTCCACGGGTTGGAGGTTCCGCCCTTGACGGTCGGGTCGTGGGCGACCAGCATGCATTCGGTGCCCTCGACGACGCCGATGCCGGTGACCAGGCTGGCGCCCACGGTGAAATCGGTGCCGTAGGCGGCCAGCGGGCACAACTCCAGGAACGGTGAATCCGGGTCGACCAGCAGCTCGATGCGTTCGCGGGCGGTTAGCTTTCCGCGGGAGTGATGGCGCTCAACGTATTTTGCTCCGCCGCCCCCGAGGGCCTTGGCGAACTCGGCGTCGAGTTCGTTCAGTTTGGCCGTCATCGCCTCGGCTGCCTCGGAGTAACCGGGCGACGACGCATCGACCGTGCTGCGCAGCGTCGTCACGACTGGTAGCCCAGGGTCTTGGCCGCCAAGCTGGTCATGATCTCGGTGGTGCCGCCGCCGATGCCGAGAATCCGCATATCGCGGTACTGGCGCTCGACCTCCGACTCGGCCATGTAACCCATGCCGCCGAAGAGTTGGACGGCCTGGTTGGCCACCCACTCGCCGGCCTCGACCGCCGTGTTCTTCGCGAAACACACTGGGGCGATCAGATTCTGATCGCCGTCCAACTGGCGTTCGACCACATTGCGGGAGTAGACCCGCGCCACGTCGATGCGACGGGCCATTTCGGCCAGCGTGTTCTGGACGCTCTGGCGGGCGATCAGGGGCTTGCCGAACGTCTCGCGGTCCCGGCACCACTGCACTGTGATGTCCAGGCAGCGCTGCGCGCTCGAATACGCTTGCACCGCAAGGCCGATGCGCTCCGAGACGAATGCCTGCGCGATCTGCAGGAAACCGGAGTTCTCTATACCGACCAGGTTCTCCACCGGCACCCTCGCATCGGCGAAGGACAATTCCGCGGTGTCTGAGGACCGCCAGCCCATCTTGGCCAGCTTGCGGCTGACCTCGAAACCCGGTGTGCCCTTCTCGATCACCAGCATCGAGATTCCGGCCGCGCCGGCTCCGCCGGTACGTACCGCGGCCACCACATAGTCGCCGCGTACCGCCGAGGTGATGTAGGTCTTGGAACCGTTGACCACGTAGTGATCGCCGTCGCGGACGGCGGTGGTGCGCAGATGCCCGACATCGGATCCGCCGCCGGATTCGGTGATGGCCAGTGAACCG
Organism: Mycobacterium sp.; assembly: GCA_018500005.2. Lineage (GTDB taxonomy): Bacteria > Actinomycetota > Actinomycetes > Mycobacteriales > Mycobacteriaceae > Mycobacterium. The sequence continues at coordinate 6,561 of JAHBAP020000377.1, forward strand.
ATCAATTCGCCCCTGAGCGTGGGTTTGACGAACTTCTCGAGGAGCCGCTGATCCCCGGAGGCGATCATGTGCGGTACCGCGATACCGACGGTGAATAGCGACGCGAACACCCCTCCCGGGGTACCGGCCTCGTGTAATTCCTCGCAGACGATCGCGGTGTCGGCCGCATCCCCGCCCTCGCCGCCGACGTCCTCGGGGAAGCCGACGCCGAGCAGGCCCGCCTCGGCGGTCCGGCGGCTCAGCTCGCGGGGCAGTTCGCCGGCCTCCTCCCATTCGTTGACGTGGGGGAGGATCTCCCGTTCGGCGAAGGCGCGCACCGATTTCCGCAGTTGCCGGCGTTCGGGGGTACTCCAGATGCTGCCCATTTACAGGATCTCCTCCGGGATGTCGAGATGACGGCTGCGCAGCCACTCGCCGAGGCCTTTAGCCTGCGGGTCGAACCGCGCCTGATAGGCGACCCCCTTGCCGAGGATGCCGTCGATAACGAAGTTCACCGAGCGGATCCCGGGCAGCAGATACCGCGTGACGGTGAGATCCGCTGTCTCGGGGAGCAATTCGCGGATCTTCTCCACGGTAAGCGTGTTGGCCAGCCACCGGTACTGCGCGTCGGTGCGCACCCACAGCCCGATATTGGCCCCGCCGCCCTTGTCGCCGCTGCGCGCGCCGGCGACGGTACCCAACGGCAGTCTTCGGGTTGGCCCCGCCGGCAACGGTTCGGGAACGCTCGCGGCGTCGGCGCTGTCCACCGGTGAGAGTTCCATAGTCTCGGTGGCCGGCGGAATCGGGGTCACGGTGCCGTCGGCGTGGACGGCCAAGTGCTCGACCTCGACTGCCGGGACGTAGCCGGGAGTGAACAGACCGTAGACCGCCGCATCGGCCGGTGGCGCGGTGGTGTGGAAGCCGGGGTAGCTCGCCAGCGCGAGTTCCACTGCGGCAGAGGAGAATCGACGACCCACCTTGTTCGAGTCCGGGTCGCGGACCGTGCAGGTCAGCAGGGCGCTGGCGGTTTGTTCGGTCTCCGCGTCGGAGTGGTCGGTTCGTGCCAGCGTCCACTGCACCTCGGCGGGTGGTTCGGTCAGAGCCGTATCGAGTTGGCGGCGTACCAACGCGGCCTTGGCGTCGACGTCCAGGCCGGTGAGGACGAAGGTGGCCGAGTTGCGGTAGCCGCCGATGCTGTTGAGCGAGAC
>JAHBAP020000061.1 GCA_018500005.2 Mycobacterium sp.
GGGTAGACACCGTCGAGGAAGGTGTCCCACTGCTGGATGGTCATCGTCCGGCCACCGCCGTCGACCAGACTCATCTGGTTGTCCAACTCCGCCTGCGCGGTGCCCGGCACGGCGAACAGCGCCGCAATGGCGGTGACAAGCGCCACCAGAACACGACCGATTCGCTTCATGGTCTCCCTAGCTTGTGTCGGCGGTGAGCCCCTGGCTCCCGCAGGCAGCGCCGCCGCTTCCTCCGTTGGATCTCGACGACTGAGTTTTCGATGTTCCGAGAAAGATATCGGTACGGCTTCGGCGGAGCAACGCGAACCGGTGAAGCAGCTCGACATTTTTGTACCGAGAGCCCTTAGCTGAACTTCGCCACAACGAGTCGCGGGGGCGCTTCCCACACCATCGGCGAAGCCCCTCGGACGGGCCGACAGCACGCCGTTGCGACCCGTCCGAATGGTCGCAAAAAGCGTCAAACATGGTGTGGGGGAACGTTATCGCGCAACCACCGCTCACGATCGGCCGACTCCGCAGTCGCGTCCAGATCACGCTCGTCGGTGGACTCCTGCGGCAACTCGCTGCCGAAGATCGCGTTAACTGCGGCCCGGTCCGGCCGGCCACCGTCGGCCATCACGTCCACCGGATGTGACTAAGGTCACATGGCTGGTGTTTCAGCACGTCACAGCCACGAAATGTGGTGTTCACACGCCCGCCGCTCAGAGGTCGAGGCTGGACAGTTCCGCGATCACCTGGGCGGCCATCGGACCGAGCGTCGCCAAACCGTCCCGGACCGCGGCGCGGGACCCCGCGATATTGACCACGAGGGTGCTGCCCGAGATGCCGACAAGCCCGCGGGAAAGCCCCGCTTCGGTACTGCCGGCCGCCAGTCCGGAGGCGCGAAGCGCTTCTGCGATTCCGGGCACTTCGCGGTCGAGCACCGCACGAGTGGCCTCCGGGGTCACATCCCGGGGGGTCACTCCGGTGCCGCCGACCGAGACGACGAGGTCGACGCCGCCGATCACCGCGGTGTTGAGGGCGTTTCGGATCTCCACCTCATCGGCGGACACCACCACAACACCGTCGACGACGAATCCCGCCTCGTCGAGGAGTTCGGTGACCAACGCGCCACTGTGATCCTCCGCGACGCCACGTGCCTGGCGGTCGTCGACGACCACCACCAGTGCGCGTCCTGCTGAACCCTCAGGCTGTTCCATGGGTGTCACCGTATATCCGCCCGGCATCGTCCGATCGGTGACCGCGCGGATCACTGGTCGGCTTTCCCGAGGGTGACTTGAACGGTCTGGGGGTTACCGGCCGCGTCGAGGTAGGTCAGTGTGAGTTTCTCCCCGGGCGCCCGAGACCGCACCGCGGCGACCAGCGCGTTGGCACTGCCGATCACCCGGTCGTCGACCTTGGTAACCACGACCCCGCTGGGCATCCCGGCCTCCGACGCCGCACCGCCCTTGACGACCTCGACGATCTTCGCGCCATGGGTGGTGACGTCATTGCTGACCTGAACGCCCAGGGAGGCGTGTGCCGCGGAACCCTTGCTGATCAACTCGTCGGCGATGCGCTTGGCCTGGTCGACCGGGATCGCGAATCCGAGTCCGATCGAACCACTCTGGGATGCCGGGGAGTCCCCGCCCAGGGTGGCGATGGCCGAGTTCACTCCGACGAGCTCACCGGCCATGTTCACCAGCGCGCCACCGGAGTTACCGGGGTTGATCGCGGCATCGGTCTGAATGGCATCCAGCACCGTGTTCTGGTTCGTGGCATCGCCGCCGGCGGCCACCGGACGGTTCAGCGCGCTGACGATCCCGGTGGTGACGGTGCCCTCGAGACCCAGTGGCGAACCGATCGCCACGACATCCTGACCGACCCGAAGGCTGGCCGAGGAGCCGAGGGTGATCGGGGTGAGACCGGAAACACCCTGGGCGCGGACCACCGCGATATCACTGGCCGGGTCGGTGCCCACCACCGTGAACGGGGCGGTTCGCCCGTCTGCGAAGGTCACCGTGGTGGTCGGGCCGCCGGGGGCCGGCTTCGCCGAGGGGTCACCGGGCTTACCGGGCAGCGGTGCGGGCCCGGACGGGCCCTGCGGACCGGGCGGCAGTTGCTTCGGGGTACCGGGGCCGCTCGGACCGCCTGGCTGGATGGCCGAGACGACGTGATTGTTGGTCAGGATCAGGCCGTCCTCGGAAAGGATGATGCCCGAACCCTCTTCAGAGGCCCGGCCCATCTTGGTCTCGAGCTTGACGACGCTGGGCACCACTTTGGCCGCCACCTGTTCGACCGAACCGATCGGCACGTTGGCGGTGGGCAGGGCGGTCGGCGCCTTGCTGCCGGGGCTGGCAGCCGGCGCGGACCGGGCGGTGGGGGTGTGTTCGTCGGGGTGGACAGTGGTGGCGACCGGTCCGCCGACGCCGGCCGATACGACGGCGATCGTCAGCGCGCCGGCGGTCAAAGCGATTGAGCGCGAACGCTTCCGGGGCTTGTCGGCGACCGGGGGCAGTACCGCGGTGTTACCCGATCGAGAACCCCGGTAGGGATCGTATGGCTGCTGGGCGGCCTGCTGCGAGCTTCCGTAACGCCAGTCGTACTGCTGCTGATAGCCGGGCTGGTTGTAGCCCGGCGCCGCTTGCTGATTCGGCACCTGTTGGCCGGACTGCGACGGCGAGTAACGCGGGTCGTCTGTCATATCGGCTGCTTTGCTCTTTCTCGTCGTCGACACCGCTTTGGCGTCTCGTGGTGCGTCGCTGCTTGATTTCAGCGTCGTGTTGATTTCAGCTTGCCGGGCGCTACTGAGAATCGACTGAGATGACACTCGGTTCGGCTGAGGCGTTCGTCTCTTTAACGCCGAGTCCGCCGCTTCTTGCAGTGATTTCGCTATCGGCGGAAGGGCTCTGGAAAGTACCGTCGGTCGGCGTCCCCGGCAGCAGCACGTAGAAGGTGGTTCCCGGCGGGTCGCCGCCGGGAACCGTCTCACCGATGCGGATCACCCCGCCATGTTTGACGACGACCTGTTTCACGATGGCAAGCCCGAGTCCGGACCCCTGCATCGCCCGAGCGGATGTCGAACGGTAAAACCGCTCGAATACCAGACTGCGCTCCTCGGGTGCGATCCCCGGACCCTCATCGGACACCAGCAGTTCAGCGTGCGCGGAGTCGACCCGGCGCAACCGCAAGCCGACCGTCCCGCCGGGCGGACTCCACTTCGCGGCGTTGTCGAGCAGGTTGAGAACTGCCCGCGACAGGCCTGCCGGATCGCCGTGGATCTGCCAGCCGATGGCGTCGACGTCGAACTGAATATCGTTACGGCGGCGTCGAACCCGTTCCAGACTGCGGTCGATCACCTCCGTCATCTCGACGTCCTCCATGGCGGTCGCGTGCGCGTTGTCCTCACGGGTCAGATCCACTAAATCGCCGACCAGCGTGGAAAGCTCCTCGATTTGCCCGATCACATCGGCACGCAATTCGGCGAGTTCGCTCTCCGGGATCGGCGGGGCCCCCGGCGCGCTGGACGCCATCAGCAATTCCACGTTGGTGCGCAACGACGTCAGCGGAGTTTTCAGTTCGTGGCCGGCGTCGGCGACCAACCGGGCCTGCCGGTCGCGGGACTCGGCCAGCGCGCGCAGCATGGCGTTGAAGGCCTCGGTCAGGCGAGCCAGTTCATCGCTACCCAGGACGGGGATCGGGCGAAGATCGTCGGTGCGGGCCACCCGTTCCGCGGCCTCGGTGAGCTGGCCGACCGGTCTCAACCCGGTTCGGGCCACCATGCCACCGGCGACGGCGGCGATCACCACACCCACGCCACCGACGGCCAGCAGCACCCATTTCAGCTTGGTCATCACCGCGTTTGTCGGTTGCAGACTCTTGGAAATCAGCAGCGAACTGCCGTTGGGCAGGTGGACGGCGAGTACGCGCTGGTCGCCGACGGTGCGCCTGGACATGAAAAGTTCACCGCGGATGACGGCCTTCTCCGGCTGCCCGAGTGGCAGTGACTGACCCTGCTGGTTGGCCGTGTAAATGGAGCGGCCCGGATTGACCAACATCGCATTGACGTCGGAGTAGGCGGTTCCCTCGATGGCCTTGGCCGGATCCGCCGCCAACGAACCGCTGGCGATGAGCAGTTGAGCGCGGCTCTGCAACTGGTTGTCGATGTCGGTGTAGAGCGCTGCGGAGACCACCGCGTAAACGGCGACCGCCATGAGGACAACGACCATCGCCACCATGGACATGGCCAGCAGCATCACCCGCCAGCGCAGGGACAGCGATGTGGCGGCTCGGGCCGGCGCATCCCCCGCCCCCCGGCGTCGCTTGAAACCGAGCACTCAGTATCCAAACATCAGGGCGACCGAAACATCAGGGCGGAGTCTCACGCAGCACATAACCCACACCACGAACGGTGTGGATCAGCCGCGGCTCTCCCTCTGCCTCAGTCTTACGTCGCAGATACCCCACGTATACCTCGAGCGCATTGCCTGAGGTCGGGAAGTCGAAACCCCACACCTCTTCGAGGATTCGGCTGCGTGTGAGCACCCGCCGCGGGTTGGCGATCAGCATCTCCAGCAGCGCGAATTCCGTGCGGGTCAGGCTGATGGCACGTTTCCCCCGGTGCACTTCGCGGGTCGACGGATCCAGAGTCAGGTCGGCGAAAGTCATCACCGCGGCCTCGGTGGGCTCGTCCGGTCCGGTGCGGCGCAGCAGCGCGCGCAGCCGCGCCAACAACTCCTCCAGCGCGAACGGCTTGGGCAGGTAATCGTCGGCTCCGGCGTCCAGACCGGCCACCCGCTCGGACACCGAGTCGCGCGCGGTCAGCACCAGAATGGGCAGGTCGTCACCGGTGCTGCGAAGTTGGCGGCACACTTCGAGCCCATCCAACCGCGGCATCATCACGTCGAGAACCACGGCGTCCGGCCGTTCGTTGCTGATGGCTTCGAGGGCCTCGACACCGTCTTCGGCGAGATCGACGGTGTAACCGTTGAACGACAGGGAACGCCGAAGGGACTCCCGGACCGCTCGGTCGTCGTCGACCACAAGAATTCGCACGGAGTTAGTGTTTACCAATCCACTTAGATTCGTCTAAGAGACGCGCCGCGCGAGCAGGCGATTTAGCCGTCACAGCGACGAATCCGCCGAATCAGCGCTTGTCGAGGTCGATCAGGCCCAGTCGAGCGGCCTTGAGAAGCCGCCGCGGGACCTTGTGCTGACGGCCGCCGACCGACACGGTGACCAAACCGGGCTCGGTGGCCTTCCACTGCGAACGCCGACTGCGGGTATTCGAGCGCGACATCCGCCGTTTGGGCACAGCCATGACTACAAGCTCCTCGTGATTGCTGCCGCGCAGACCTCCGGCGCAGGCTAGGTGGCTAAATGATAGCCGCCGGGCACCCTCTTCTCCAAAGTGGGCGAGGTTGGATAACCTACCGGTTGGTTGGTCGTTTCCGCACCATCCCCAGCGCCGAGGGAGGCAGCAACCCATGACAGCTCCCCCAGATCGTCCGACCACGCCGGTACGGATCGGGAACTGCTCAGGCTTCTACGGCGACCGGGTGTCGGCCATGCGCGAGATGCTCACCGGCGGTGATCTCGATTATCTGACCGGTGATTACCTGGCCGAACTGACCATGCTCATCCTGGGCCGGGACAAAATGAAGTACCCCGAGCGCGGCTACGCCAAGACCTTCCTCACCCAACTGGAGGAGTGCCTCGGCTTGGCCCATGACCGCGGAGTACGCATCGTCGCCAACGCCGGCGGGCTCAACCCGGCCGGTCTGGCCGTGGCGGTGCGCGCACTGGCCGACAAGCGCGGCGTGCCGGTCACGGTGGCCCATGTCGCCGGTGACGACCTGCTGCCCAGGGCGGCCGAACTCGGCTTCCCGGGAGCGACATCCGGCGGGGGCGTGCTGACCGCCAACGCCTACCTCGGCGCCTGGGGCATCGTGGACTGCCTGCAGTCCGGGGCGGACATCGTGGTGACCGGCCGGGTCACCGACGCCTCGGTGGTGGTCGGGCCGGCCGCCGCCCATTTCGGCTGGGCGCACCGGGACTACGACCGGATCGCCGGCGCGGTCGTCGCCGGGCACGTCATCGAATGCGGCGCACAAGCCACTGGGGGCAACTATTCGTTCTTCACCGAAATCGCCGACCTGGACTACGCCGGATTTCCGTTGGCCGAGGTGTACCCCGACGGCTCCTCGGTGATCACCAAGCACCCGGGCACCGGCGGGCAGGTCAGCGTCGGCACCGTAACCGCACAGTTGCTCTACGAGATCACCGGTGAGCGCTACGCGAACCCGGACGCCACCGCGCGGTTCGACTCGATCCGGCTGAGCGACGACGGACCCGACCGGGTGTTGATCAGTGGCGTGCGCGGTGAGCCGCCACCACCGACGCTGAAGGTCTCGCTCAACAGCATCGGCGGCTACCGCAACTCGGCCCCCTTCGTCCTCACCGGCCTGGACGTCGACGCCAAGGCCGCGTTGGTAC
>JAHBAP020000457.1 GCA_018500005.2 Mycobacterium sp.
CTGGCGGGCGGCGCGGGGCCCCCACCGCCGGCCCTGCCGGTCGCCCCCGCCGTTCCGCTGGTCCCCGCCGACCCCATCACGCCTGCTCCTCTAGCGGCCCCGGCGCCTCAGGCGGTCGCGGCGCCTGCGCCGGGAGTCCCAGCGGTCGCCTTGGCCTCTGACAGCGCGGCGTCTATCACCCCGGCCGACGGGATGGCGCACTTGCCCAGCCCGGACAGCCTGCCGCCGGGCACCACCCAGACCGCCCCCGAACATCCCACCCTGGACTATCTCAAGGATGTCTGGAAGGCGTTGCGCACCGAGGAAGTCACAGCCAGCGACGCCCTGTTGCTGCTGGCTCAGCGACCGGTGAACAACACCAATGTCGCCGACAGTGTTCCGCAGAGCCAGTCCGGCCCCGCGGCGCCTTCGGCGGTTTCGGCGACACCGCCGGCCTGAGCGCCCCTGCCCGACCCGGTCAGCGGAGGCTGACGACGACCTCGTTGCGGCGAAGGAACGGAATCGTCCACGGCGGGTCGTAGAACCATGCGAAGGGTTCGCCCGACGTCTTGATGTCGTCGTCCTGCAGAGTTTTCAGCAACTCCTCGGTGCGGCCCGCGATGACCTCGGGGCCGTAGTTTCCGGAGAAGCGCAGCACCGCCACCCGTTCACCGGGAACCTCCACAAGCCGCACTCGCTCGTCGTTGGGCACGGGCAGGGTGTCCAGGGTGTATTCGGACGGCATGAAGAACCGGATCACCCACTGCCCGGTGCCGCTGCGCTGGGCGGCGACCGGGGCCGTCATGGCGATCTTCTGATTCTCCTGGGCGACCGGGGCGGTCATGGCGATCTTGGTCTTGGACCGGTTGCCGCCGAAGATATAGCCGGCCAGTCTCCGGAAACCCTCGTTGCGGGCGGCCTCCTCGTTGGCCTCGATCGTGGTCTCGGCGGCGATCCGCGGCCCGTAGCGGCGGATCTCGACGTCGCAGACCCGTCGCTCCACCGTGAACGGCGGTTCCTCGGTCCCGTGGCGGATCCCGACGATGGTGCCCGCGCCCTCGGCGACCTGTGTCAGTGCCCCGGCGATCTTGTTCAGCATGAGAACCCTCCTTCGGTTATGACCATTCAACGCGCGCCGAGGATGGCTGGGTTCCATCGGGCCATCGCTGCTAGTTTGCCCACGTGAGAGAACTCGTCGTGGCGCTGCCCCTGTGGGCCATCGTCGGTGCGATGGTGCTCTTCTTCTGGGTTGTGACCAAGGCGGCCCGGGAGTTCGTGCTTCGCCGTCACGACCCCGAGGCGCGCGAGGACCTGGCCGAGCAGTCCAACAATCTGCTCACCGGCGTTGCGGCGACGTTCGCCTTCTTCGTCGGTTTCGCCATCTCGGCGAGTTGGGGTGCGGTGACGGCGGCGCAGACGGCTGTCGAGCAGCAGGCCACGGCGGTGCACCAGATGGCGTGGGAACTCAACAACATTCCCGACCGGGCCGAGTCCTCGGCGCTGATGGGCAAGCTCAAGGTTTACGCCGAGGCGGTCGCGACCGAGGATCGCGAGTCCCTGGTCAAAGGGACCACCGCCCACCTGCCCTCAGCCGTCCCGCTGGATCAATTCGAAAACGCCCTGCATGCCTACGCATACGGGCCGAAGGCGCCCGAACGTCAGGTTGCCCCCCTGGTCGCTGCGGCATCGCGTGTCGGTTCCACCGGCGCCGGCGTCGAGGCGGTGGCCAACCGCGCACTGCCCCGGCCGCTGTTCATCCTGCTGATGGTCGTCGGAACGCTGACCTCGATCCTGATGGGCATCAGCACGGTGACCTACAGCAGGCCGGCGCTGATCTTCGTCTGGTGTCTGATCCCGGCGGTGTCGATCACCACGGTGGTGGCACTGGCCTACCCGTTCGCCATCCGCTCCGGAGTCACCCTGGCCCCGATGCAGTCGGTGGCCGAGCAACTGGCCGCACCGTGACGAATTACCGGGTGAGCCCCGCATATCGGGTGCGGTGGTAGTCGCTGGACCCGAACTCGTACTGCAGGGCGGTGAGCCGTTTGAAGTAGTGGCCGATGGCCAGTTCCTCGGTCATGCCCATCCCGCCGTGCAGTTGGACCGCGTTCTGGCCGACAAACCGGGCCGCCCGCCCGACGGTGGCCTTGGCCGCGGAGACCGCCCGCGCCCGCACGTCGGGTTCGGCATCGAGGTTGAGCATGGCCAGATAGGTGGCCGACACCGCCTGTTCGAGTTCCATGTACATATCCACCATCCGGTGTTGCAGCACCTGGAAGCTGCCGATCGGGGTGCCGAACTGCTGGCGCTGCTTGCAGTAGTCGACGGTGTCGGCCAGGACCCTGCGCATTGCGCCGACGGCCTCGGCGCACACCGCCGCCGCCCCCTCGTCGCGGGCGCGAGCAAGCGACGGCCAGGCGTCCTCCTGCATCAGGGCCGTGGCAGGCAGACGCATGCCTTCCAGCACCAGGTCGGCGGCGCGGCGGTCGTCGATGGTGCGATAGGAGTGGACCTGCATCCCGGCCGGGGGAGCGGCGGCGTCGAACTCGGTCAGGAACAGCGAAATGCCGCGCGAGTCTCCTGGTTCGCCACCGGTGCGCGCGGCGATGAGCAGGTGGGTGGCGATCGGTGCGCCGACGACGACGGACTTGGAGCCGGTGAGTACCCACCCCTCGTCATCGCGAACAGCCTTGGTGGACAGGGCTTCCCAGTGATCGGAGTTCTCGCCGGCGGCCAGGGAAACGATGGCCGATCCCTCGCCGATGTCCTCCAGGACGGCCGATGCTTCCCGGGTTCCGGTCCGCTGCAGCAGTCCGCCGGCCACTACGACGGTGTCGACGAACGGTTCTACGACCAGTGCCCGCCCCAACTCCTCGGCTATCACCATCGCCTCGAGGGGACCGCCGCCGATTCCGCCCGCGGATTCCGGCAGAGTGGCCCCGAGGATGCCGAGTTCCTCGGCGAACCCGCGCCAGATCTCGGGTCGCCAGCCCGCGCCGGTCTTGGCTGCGGCCCGGCTGCCCTCGAGGTCGTAGCGCGCGGCGAGGAACTTGCTCAGGCCGTCGCGCAGCATCTCTTGCTCGGCGGAAAGATTGAAATGCATAGGTCTACAGCCTCCGGTTTCCTAAAGACCTAGCGTCGCTTTGGCCAGGATGTTGCGCTGAATTTCGTTGCTGCCCGCGTAGATCGAGCCGGCTCGGTCATTGAAGTACCGCAGTGGCGCGACCGCCTGCCACGGGTCGCCGCTGACGTAGCCGTCGGCCGGAGGTTGGTAGTCGGCGATCGGTCCGCCGGGTCGGGTGGCATGCGGTTGGTAGACCCGTCCGCGCGGGCCGGCGGCTTCCATCGCCAGTTCGGTGATGGCTTGGCTCAGTTCGATCGACAGGATCTTCAGCATCGACGGCGCCGCTCCCGGGTTGCGGCCGTCGGGGACCGCCGCCAGCTCCCGGTACTCCAGAATCTCGAGCACGTCGGTGCGGATGCGCACGTCGGCGAGGTTGGCGGCGAACGCCGGATCATCGAGCAGTACCCCGCCGCCCGGTCCGGGCTGCTGGGCTGCCTCCTGCGCGATCGACTCGGCCATCACCTGGAGCGACGGCGCTGCTGCGCCGCCACCGCGTTCGAACTCCAGCAGGTACTTGGCGACCGTCCAACCGTCGTCGATCTTGCCGATGACTCCGGTCTTGGGCACCCGCACGGCGTCGAAGAAGATCTGGGTCTGGATCTCCTCGCCCGAGGTCATGACCAGTGGCCGGATCTCGATCCCTGGGGAAGTCATGTCGATCAGGACGAAGGTGATGCCCTGCTGCTTGCGGGCGGACTTTGTGGTGCGCACCAGGGCGAAAATCCAGTTCGCTTCCACCGCATGGGTGGTCCAGATCTTGCTACCTGTACACACCAGATCGTCGCCGTCGTCGACCGCGGCCATCGTCAGCGACGCCAGATCCGATCCGGCCTCGGGTTCTGAGTAGCCCTGGCAGAAGAACACCTCGCCGGTCAGGATCCTGGGCAGGAAATAGTCCTTCTGGTCGGGGGTGCCGAAGGCGATGATGGCGTGGGCCACCATGCGAATCCCCATGGGGGACAACGAGGGTGCGCCGGCCAGGGTGGACTCCCGGCTGAAGATGTAGTGCTGGGTCAGCGTCCAGTCGCAGCCGCCGTGCTCCACCGGCCAGGCCGGCGCCGCCCAGCCGCGCTCGTGCAGGATTGCCTGCCAGGCCATGGAGGCTTGGTGATCGGCGTAGACGCTGGTCATCAGGCGGCCGGCCCGGCGCAGGTCGTCGGTCAACTTCTCGTCCAGGAATGCCCGCACCTCAGCGCGGAACTCAAGGTCCTTCGCCGACCACCCCAGATCCATCGCGTTTGCCCCTTATCTGAATACAGCTGTTGTCAGAAATGTAGACCCTCGGTGACGGGCGGGGCGAATCGATCCCGACGTTTGGGGAAGGCTGAGCCGGGGAACAGGACATCTCGGACGCCGACAGGCCCCACGAGACCTGATCCAGGAGAGGCCCGGTCCCTGCAGAAGGGACCGGGCCTTTCGTTTGTCCCCCGGTCGTTTGTCCCCCGGTTGGGCGACATCCGACGTCATCCCCACAAAGGGCCGATTCGCCGACGTTCGGGGCGGCCGGTCGGCGGCACGCTGGTGACACAGACCACTTCAGCAAGGAGGCCCCCGATGAAAAGCTATGTCCCCGCCGCGGCCTTCGGCCTCGCACCCACCGCCGCGGCCTTCGGGTTCGGCGCGGCCACCTCCCACGCCTCCGCTGGCCACGTCAACCAGAGCGCCGGTCAGGTCGCCGGCCCAGTGCGGACGGCCGGGTATTCGGTCCAGATCGGCGGAGGCACTGACGTTGACCTGTCGCATTGCGCGGTGACCGACGTCACCGGTCTGACGCAGCTAGTCGGTGAAGCTTCTTGCCGATGAGGCGCGAACGCCTCAGCAGCAGCGTGCCCCCGGGTTGGCATCGGCCTCGCGGTGCCTCAGTCGCCAGTAGTCCGCTTCGGAGATCACCGGCTCACCCGGATGGGTGCGGCGGCGATGTGCCGCGTAACGCTGGTAGTGGCTGTCGCCCATCAATGCGCCTACATACCAACGGATTTGGCGGGTGAGGCCGGTAACGAATCCCCCAAAGCGTCCCATTGCTTCTGCACCTCCTTCTCCAGCGGGGTCGCGAACAGGTGAGAGGGTCCGAAAAGCTTTGACGGAACCGGGTTCTCGACGGCCAGTGGCCGGCCCCGCCCGCGGATCGAGCGGATCGATATCACCGCCGCCGCCGCCACTACGATGATCACCACCACGGCGAAGACGATCGACAGCGTGCCCTGGATGAAGGTGTTGCGGATGACGTCGTGCAACTGGTCGGGATTCTTGGCCGCACCGAACGAGGTCTTTCCTGCGGCCAGGGCGTCGCGGTACTGGAAGTGCTGGGTCCAGTAGCCCAGCTTGGGATCACCGGAGAAGATCTTCTGCCAGGACGCCGTCAGCGTCACGAGTAGGTCCCACGCCAGCGGAAGTCCGGGAATCCAGGCCCATTTCAGCAAGCCCATCTTGATCACCACCACGGTGACCACGGTCAGTGCGATCGCGGCCAGCAATTGGTTTGCGATGCCGAACAACGGGAACAGGGTGTTGATGCCGCCGAGAGGATCGGTGACGCCCATCAGCAGGATGGACCCCCAGCCCGCGACGACGAGGATGCTGCACACCCACGCGCCGAGTTTCCAACTCGGATCGTGCAGACGCCGCAACGGCCCGCCCAGGTTGCTCAGCCCATCGGAGAGCATGAACCGCGCCACCCGGGTTCCCGCGTCGATGGTGGTGAGGATGAACAGCGCCTCGAACATGATTGCGAAGTGGTACCAGAATGCCTTGAGCCCGCTGCCGCCGAACACCGACAGCACCTGGGCCATGCCGAACGCCAGGGTGGGCGCCCCACCGGTCCGCGAGACGATGGACTGCTCGCCGACACTGGTGGCCGCGTCGGTGATCTCGGCGGCCGTGATCGGTGTCCCGGACAGGCCCAGGCTGTTGACGTAGGTCGCCGCGGTCTCAGCCGTGCGGCCGGTCTGGGCTCCAGGTGCGTTCATGGCGAAGTACAAGTGCTGGTTGAGAATTGACGCGGTGATCAGCGCCATGATCGCGACGAACGACTCGGTCATCATGCCGCCGTAGCCGATCAGCCGCATCTGGCTTTCCTTCTCCAGCAGCTTGGGCGTGGTGCCCGAAGCGATCAGGGAATGGAAGCCCGATAGCGCGCCGCAGGCGATGGTGATGAACAGGAACGGGAACAGCGAACCCGCAAAGACCGGCCCCGCACCGGTTTTGGCGAACTGCGAGATCGCCGGGGCTTCCATCACCGGGCGGGCCAGCAGGATGCCGACGGCCAGAAGTCCGATGGTCCCGACCTTCATGAACGTCGACAGGTAGTCGCGCGGGGCCAGCAGCAGCCACACCGGTAGCACCGAGGCGGCCAGGCCGTAGATGATCAGACACCACGACAGCGTCACCTTGGACAGCGTGAACCACTCGGTGCCCCAGTCGGTGTGGTCCACCCACCCGCCGGCCACCACCGCCAGCAGCAGCAGGGCCACGCCGATCAGCGACACCTCCGACACCCGGCCCGGCCGGAGATAGCGCAGATACAGCCCCATGAAGATGGCGATCGGGATCGTCATCGCGATGGAGAACACCCCCCACGGGCTTTCGGCCAGCGCGTTGACGACCACCAGGCCCAGCACCGCCAGCAGGATCACCATGATGACCAGCACCCCGATGATCGCCGCCGCGCCGCCCACCACACCGAGTTCGTCACGGGCCATCTGACCCAGCGAGCGCCCCCGGCGGCGGGTGGAGATGGACAGCACCAGGTAGTCCTGAACACACCCGGCCAGCACCGCCCCGATGATGATCCAGATGGTCCCGGGTAGATACCCCATCTGGGTGGCCAGTACCGGCCCCACCAACGGACCCGCCCCGGCGATCGCGGCGAAGTGATGCCCGAACAGCACCCGCCGGTCGGTGGGCATGTAGTCGGTGCCGTTCTCGTAGATCTCGGCCGGGGTCGCGTGATCGTCGCGGGGACGGACGATTTTCATCTCGATCAGCCGCGCGTAGAACCGGAACCCGATCACATAGGTGCAGATCGCCGCGACGACGAACCACACCGCGTTGACGTTCTCGCCGCGCAGGAACGCGATGACCGCCCAGGCGACCGCACCGAGCAACGCGATGGCACCGAACACCAGTTTGTGGCGGGTGGTGATCGGCGATCGGTCGATGATCGCGACCGGCGGCAGGTCCTTGTCCGTGCGGACGAAGGTGACGTCGCCCCGGACCTCCTCGATGCATTCCATAGTCGACGATCCTTGCACCGAAACTCCCGCGAGCGTCGAGTTCCCCTGCCGACATCCACCGGATGGGGGATGCGCCCCCCGGGAATCCCGGCATGCTCTACCTCTCAATACCGAGGAGGTGAGGGCGATGCCGGCATGGCGCCTGCGTGACTATCACGACGAGGACCTGGACAAGGCGATCGGCGTGTGGGATCAGAGCCGCGCCCCGGGTTCGCCCGAACCGGTCTTCAGTGTTGCCGAGGTGATGGCCGCGGCCCGGTCCGGGGAGCCGGCGGTGGTCGCCGAGGTCGGCGACGAGATGGTCGGCATGGCGGTCGCCCAGACGCAGGGCGAGCGGGCCTGGATCCTGCTGCTGGCCATCGGCTCGCGCTGGCGCAACCGCGGGATCGGGTCGGCGCTGCTGACGGACCTGGAGCGCAGACTGCGTTCGCAGGGAGTGCGAAGGATCTGCGCGGCACTGCCGGATGGCGCGACCGGCGCCGTGGCGCTGGAGAACTCCGGATACGCCCGCCGCGACCGACTTGTCTACTACGAACTGCTCGAGCACCTGGGCCCCGATCAGGCCAACCTGCTCGAGGAACTGGGTGGCCAGATTCTGCCGCCCGGGCTGTGGGGCGACATGGCCGGCATGGAGACCGAGAAGCAGATCATCGAGCGTCGCATCGTCGACCCGCTCGGCCACCCTGAGGTGGCCGAACGCTACGGTGTCAGCCCGCCCAAGGCGGTCATCCTGTTCGGGCCGCCGGGAACCGGGAAAACCAGCTTCGCCAAAGCGATTTCGTCCCGGCTGGGCTGGCCGTTCGTCGAGCTGTTCCCGTCCCGGCTGGCCGCCACCGGCACCGGCGGGCTGGCGGCCTCGCTGCGAGAAGCCTTCGCGGACTTGGCCGAACTCGACGAACTGGTGCTGTTCATCGACGAGGTGGAGGAGATCGCCACCGCCCGGGCCGGTGCCTCGGCCGCCGAACTGGGCGTCACCAACGAATTGCTCAAGCTCATTCCGGCGTTCCGGCAGCACGACAGCCGCCTCTTGGTGTGTGCAACCAACGCCGTGCACTCCCTGGACTCGGCGTTCCTGCGGCCCGGCCGCTTCGACTACGTCATCCCGGTCGGGCCGCCCGACCAACCGGCCCGCCGCGCGGTCTGGCGGCGCTACCTCGGCGGAGCCAACGGCTCCCTCCGGTCTGGGGTCGACGTCGACGCGCTGGTGACCGCCTCGGAACTGTTCACCCCGGCCGATATCGAGTTCGCCGCCAGAAAGGGCGCTCAGTCGGCCTTCGAACGCGAGATGCGCGACGGTAAGGGCATGCCTGCCGTCACCGAGGACTATCTGCGGGCGATTGCGGAGATCCGTCCGACCCTGACCGCGGCGATGCTCGACGAGTTCGAGCGCGGCAAGGCCGAATTCGCACGCCTGTAGTCACGATTCGCCATACGCGAATCAATCCAGTGATAGAACTAGATCATGGCGCAGGAACCTACGAGGGAACGCGGATGGACGTTTCTGACCAACCATGCCCACGTGCTGTTGTGCCTGTCGCGGGGTGAGTCGCTGACCGCCCGCGAACTCGGCCTGCGGATCGGCATCACCGAACGTGCGGTCCAGGTGATACTCGCCGACCTCACCGACGGCGGCTACCTGAGGAAGAAGAAGGAAGGCCGGCGCAACCTCTATACCGTCAATGCCAGAGGGCGACTGCGCCATCCGTTGGAGGCCCACCACACGGTGGGGCAACTGATCACCGCTCTGGAATAACCCTGCGGCCGGGCGGCCGCCCGCGGGCGGTAACGTCCGAGGATGCCCATTGCACTGACCGACGACCACCGCGAACTCGGCGACGTCGCCCGCTCCTTCCTGACCGCGCAGAAGGCTCGCGGGGCGGCGCGCGAACTGCTCGACGCCGACGCGGAGACCAGGCCGTCGTTCTGGCCGGAACTGGCCGAATTGGGCTGGCTGGGTCTGCACATCGACGAGGCCTACGGCGGCTCAGGTTTCGGCCTGCCCGAACTCGTGGTCGTCATCGACGAACTGGGACGTGCGGTGGCCCCCGGCCCCTTTGTGCCCACCGTGGTGGTCTCCGCCGTCATCGACGCTGTCGGCACCGACGAGCAGAAGGCCCGTCTGCTGCCCGGCCTGGTCGACGGATCCCGCACCGGCGCAGTCGGTTTCGGCGGCAGTGTCGTGGTGTCGGGTCGGAACGCAGCCGGTCACGCCGGTGTGGTGCTGGGCGCCGGATTGGCCGACGTGCTGCTGATCGCGGCCGGTGACGACATGCTCCTGGTGGACCGTAACGCCGACGGTGTCACGGTGGCGGTGCCCAAGAACCTCGACCGCACCCGCCGGTCCGGAACCGTCACGCTCGAGGACGTCGCCGTCGAGGTGCTGCCGGGTGCCCGCGCCGCCGCACTGGCCCGCGCCCGAACCCTGTTCGCCGCCGAAGCCGTCGGCGGGGCCTCGGACTGCGTGGACGCCGCCGTCGAATACGCCAAGGTGCGTGAGCAGTTCGGCCGCACCATCGCCACCTTCCAGGCCGTCAAGCACCACTGCGCCAAC
>JAHBAP020000336.1 GCA_018500005.2 Mycobacterium sp.
ACACTGGAGTCCGCGCGCAACACCGCCAGCCGAATCGCCATGCGCGGACTCGCACGCCTCATCGGAACCCGCTGAGAACAGGGAAGGAACCGTAGCTGCTGCCGCACTTGAACGTGCTGCAGCTGCTTGCTTGCTTCGTAAGAGCTGTAGATTCTCGAATTCCGTTGCATATCCCGGTTCTCTGACCTGCGTCGCTTCGGTTTGTCTCACTTCGTTTCATCTGGATTTGTCTCATTTTGCGTTGCATTTCCTAGCGGTCCCGGTCAGCGGGTTCGATGTACCTGGCTGCGTCCTGGACTCTGATCGATCTCACTGCGGCGACGACGTCGTCGATCTCGGGGATGTCGGCGGCGGTGGTGGCGCGGTGCTCGTAAACCACCCGGCCGTCGGTGTCGATGACAAAGGTTCCGCGGCCCTGCAGGACATCGGCTTTCACCGCGCCGATGCGACTGCCTGAGCGCAAAGCTGCAACGAGTTTGGTCGGGGAGAACGCGCCGTATCGGCGGATCGAGAACCGCTCCACCTCCGCTGCGGTCTCTAACTCCCGACCTGGGTCGCTGAGGCACTCGACGCCCAAACCCCGCTCAACGCAGGAGTGGGTGACCGTGGCGATGTCCTCGCGGTAGACGATCGCGATCTGCGCTCTGTGCTCCCGCAGCCGATCACCCACGCCGGCCAGATCCCGCGCGGCCTGCTGGCAGAACGGACACCACAAGCGGTGAAACGCCAGCACAAGTGGGCCGTGGTTGAGCAGGTCGGCGATGCGGATCGTGCCGCTGCGGGACTCGACGGTGACGTCCACGGGGAAACGGGTGCCGAGCCTGGAAATCATGATGGGTCTCCGTTCGATGTTGTGAGCTCGTGCTCGTAGAGCAGTGCGCTGTCATGCGCTGACCGTTACACCGCACGCTCGCCTCCAAGGGGTGGGCTGCGCGGCGAGCGCGAAAAGCCAGGGGCGAGGTCAGCTTTCGCAGACGGTGGCGGGCGGCATCTGTGCAGCGATGCCACAGGCCCGATCTGGATCCGGGTGCCGTGTAACGCATGGTGGATAACAGCGCACTCACCCATCTAGAGACCTGTTCCACAGCCAGCTCAACAGATCTGTGTAACCCTCCCCAAAGGAAGCGGAATGGCGATTTTCGACATGTCCAACTTGAAGAAGCTCCAGGCCCTCGACACCCTCGCCCCAGAGGCGATGGGGGCGTTCTGGGCCTTCGACAAGGCGGCCCTGGCCGACGGAGCGGTCCCCAAGAAGTTTAAGGAGCTGATGGCCGTCGCCGTCGCCCTCACCACCCAGTGCCCCTATTGCATCGAGATCCACAAGAAGGCCGCCGTCGCGGCCGGCGCCACTCCGGAGGAACTCGCCGAGACCGCACTGGTCAGCGCAGCCCTACGCGCAGGAGCCGCGGTCACCCACGCCACCCACCTCCTCGACTGAGTCCGAGCGACCAAAACCGAGTCGCTCAGCGAAAGGACAACCCAAACGATGCCCGGTGTTCTGCTCGCACTGGTTTCCGCTCTGGGATTCGGCGTATCGGACGTCTACGGAGCGGTCGCTGCGCGCCGCATCGGCGCGGTCGCGACTTGCCTTGCAAGCTATTGCTCGGGCGTCCTCGTCATCGCACTCGGGACACCGTTCTTCCATAGCAATTGGTCGATGGAGGCGGTGACCTTTGGGGCGATCGCAGGTGTCGCCACCGCGATCGGATTCACGGCGTTCTACGCAGCATTCGCAATCGGCCCCGTCGTGATCCTTGCGCCTCTCATTGCCGTGCTCTATGCCGTCGTCCCGGTAGGTTGGGCCCTCGCACGGGGCGAGGACCTGCCGACGATCGCCTGGGTCGGTGTGGGCCTCGGCATTGTGGCGGTGCTGGCGCTGTCCGTCGCGATTCCGGGCGAGACCGAACGCGCCGAGCATCGTGGCGCCCGCCCGCGACCGATCGCGCTGGTGCTCGCAGTCGTTTCTGCGCTCGTAAACGGCGGCGGGTCGATCGCACTCGATTACGCGCCGAAGGACTCGGGATTGTCATCAGCGCTCATCGACAGTGCGGTCGCTGTCGTCGTGCTTGCGATAGTGTTCACCTTCATCCGCCGACCTTCGGTAGGCGAGCTCGATCGCCGTGCGGTCGCTATCGCCCTGGGATCCGGTGTCTTGGTCGCCGTCGGCAATGGGTCCTTCGTCCTTGCACTGCAACGGAGTTCACTTGTGCTAGTGGCGGTGCTGGTGTCGTTGTACCCACTCGCGACGATCCTGATGGCGCGAATCATGTTCCAGGAGAGGGTGTCACCAGTGCAGTGGTGCGGTGTCGGTATCGCAGTTATCGCCGCCGCAATGATGGGAGCTGGCTAGTTCTGGTGGGCTCCGCCTATCCACTCCGGCCCTGCCGGTCAGCATCTAACCTGCACTAATAAATGGCAGCCCTACCGTGCTAACCCGGACAACTGCACTGCGAGAGCACCGCTGCGTTCCACCAAACATCCCGGGTTTGCAGGATTTCCGGTCACGATGGCGAGTTGATTATGGGACCTGGCGCGACAGTGGCGCCGGCCCACCGGTGGTGATACCCGCCGATCATGAGCAGGGTCATGTAACGCCCGCCGCGCGCTGTGACACCACCCTGTGCAGGGACATTTAAATCCGGCCCTTATCGCCTGTGAACCCAAGGAATTCGAACGATGGCTCAGTCCGCCAACGTCTTTACGTCGAGGTCAAGGCGCTGTCCGTACCTGGCTGGCGACTCACTTCCATCACGGGTTTTGTTCCGCTTCTCGCGAGGCTGCTCATGTTCGTGGCCACCGGGGTGGGCGTGGCCTGCCGCGATGCACTCTGGTGGATCGGCACCGGCAGCCTCGATTTCAGGTTCGGGGGCCTGTCTTCGACGGGCCCCGACACCGGGAGTTGGATGAAAGGCATCGGCTCGGTCGGCGGGGTTAACGTCGCCGCAGCCGCCGTCGCCGTCAGCGCCGTCGCCCGGTTCGGACTGCGCCCCGGTCACCGGTGGGCGTGGTGGTTCTTGCTGTTCAGCCTTCTGTGGGTCGGGGTCCACGATGCGGTCGTGGCTACCTTGTTCTTCATGAAGACAGGCGCACCGCTAATGCTGACGCCCTACACCTACTGCGCGCTGATGATCGCCGGTCTCGCCCGCGCCCGAAGAAACCCGCCTGCCGAGAGTTACGCCAGACACCAACGAAAATCCCTACACGAGAAAGACATTGACATGACGACAACGAGTCTCAGACCGATCAGCGACGAGGTCGCATCCTTGCACCGGCGAATGGCCGATCAGCCCGCGTCGGACTCCATGGCGGCCTTCAGGGCCGAACAGCGCGCCCTCCAGGAGGCCGGGCTGCCTGCGACGGTGGCCCGGCCGGGAACCGTGTTGCCCACCGCTGAACTGCTTGACGTCAGCGGTCAGCCGATCGCCTCGAGCGCCGTTCTCGGCGGGATTCCGACTGTCGTGGTGTTCTATCGCGGAGCATGGTGCCCCTACTGCAACCTCGCGTTGCGCGCCTACCAACGCGACCTTGTCCCTGCACTGCGTGAGCGGGGAGTGAACCTCGTCGCGATCAGCCCGCAGAAACCCGACGGCTCGGTGTCAGCCGTCGAGGCCAACGAGCTCACCTTCACGGTGGTGTCTGACCCCGGCAACACCCTCGCCTCGGCATTGGGGATCCTGACCGCCCCCACCGAGGAGGCCCAGGCCGCCCAACAGCAGCTGGGCCTGGATCTTCGTGCCGTCAACGCCGACGGTACGACCGCGGTCCCGATGCCGACGGTGGCCATCGTGGACGCCGACGGGGTCCTGCGATGGATCGATGTGCACCCTGACTACACCAGCCGCACCGAGCCGGTCGACGTCCTGGCCGCGCTGGCCGCCCTGGACATCGTGGGCCGACGCTAGTCCGCATGGAGGGCTTCGGGATCCAGGTGGGGGCTGCGGTGCGCTCCCGGCTTGCCGCCGGTGGCGGCGAGCGGGGGCGACATCCCGACGTCGCCGCCCCGCCCACCGGATACAGTCGATCCCTTGATGAGCGCGACCGTGGACGAGACGGCGCTGATCGCCGCGCTTCGGGCCGGCGATGAGCGGGTGTTCGCCGACCTGGTCGATCAGCACGCCCCGTCGATGCTGCGGGTCGCCCGTGGTTATGTGCCCAGCGACCAGATCGCCGAAGAGGTGGTCCAGGAGACCTGGATCGCGCTGTTCAAGGGGATCGCCACCTTCCAGGGCCGCTCCTCGCTGCGGACGTGGCTGTTCGCGGTGCTGATCAACATCGCCAAGGCCCGGGGGATCCGGGAGCGCCGCGACGCCGATGCCGCGGTTGCCGCCTACACCGGCGGCACCGTCGACCCCGCCCGCTTCCGCGCGGCCGGGGATGAGTTCCCCGGGCATTGGAAGCCCGAACAGACACCCTCCCCGTTTCCCGAAACCCCCGAAGGGTCCGTGCTCGGCGGGGAACTCATGGCAGTCGCCCGCGCGGCCCTGGATCTGTCTCTTATACACATCT
>JAHBAP020000334.1 GCA_018500005.2 Mycobacterium sp.
GAGTGCGACGCGACATCGACGGCGACCTCGCGGGCCATGACGCCGTTACTCTCCCAGTGCGCCACGAGTTCCCGGACGGCGACGGTGTCGCCGCCGATCACCGTCGAGGTGGGCGAGGCCGCCACCGCGAGCACGACGTTCTTGACGCCGCGGACCGAGAGTTCGGAAAGCACCTGGGGTCCGGGCAGTTCCACCGCCGCCATGGCACCACTGCCAGAGATCCGCTTCATCAGCCGAGACCGCCGGCAGATGACCTTGCACCCGTCCTCCAGACTCAGCGCACCGGCCACCACGGCAGCTGCCGACTCGCCCAGCGAGTGGCCGATCACCGCGCCGGGGCGAACTCCGTAGGACTTCAGTGTTTCGGCCATGGCCACCTGAATGGCGAAAATGGTCGGTTGGACCCGGTCGATACCGGTGACCGTCTCGCCGGCCGTCATCGCATCGGTGACCGAGAATCCCGACTCGCGGGCGATGATGGGTTCGAGCTCGGCGATGGTGGCCGCGAAAACAGGTTCTGCCGCAAGCAGATCCGCGCCCATCCGCGCCCACTGCGAACCCTGGCCGGAGAAAACCCAGACCGGCCCGCGGTCGCCCATGCCGACCGCGGCCGGGTAGGGCAAGTCACCCTCGGCGACCTCACGCAGAGCCGCAACGAGTTGACCGGGGTCGGTAGCGGCGACGGCGGTGCGCACCGGTCGGTGCGCGGGGCGGCGGGCCAACGTGTAAGCCAGGTCGGTCAGTCTGATCTCGGGTTCGGCCTCCAGCCAGTCGGCAAGCCGGCCGGCCGTGACCTTCAACTGTTCGGCGGATGTCGCCGAGATCGGGAAGATCAGAGGGCCGTCGACCGAACCAGCGGAATCGCGGTGCTGCGGTGGAGCCTGTTCGACGACCGCGTGGGCATTGGTGCCCGACATGCCGTAAGACGAGACCGCCGCCCGACGGGGTCCTTCGCCACCGTGCGGCCACTCCACGTTCTCTTGCGGCACAAAGAGTTTCGTGTCGACCGCCGCCATCTTGTCCGGCATCCGGTGGAAGTGCAGGTTCTTCGGAACCATCCCGTGCTCGAGTGACAGGACGGCTTTCATCACACCGAGGGTTCCCGACGCTGACTGACAATGTCCGAAGTTGGGCTTGATCGACGCCAGGGCGGTCGGCTCCTGGGTACCGTAAACCGTTGCGATACTGGTGAATTCGATCGGGTCGCCGACAGGGGTTCCGGTGCCGTGCGCCTCGACCATTCCCACAGTGGCCGGGTCTACCTCTGCTGCGGCGAGGGCGTCGCGGTAGACGGCGACCTGCGCTTCCTCGGACGGCGTCGCGATATTGACGGTACGGCCATCCTGATTGGCCGCGGTGCCCCGGATGACGGCAAGAATGCGGTCGCCGTCACGCTCGGCGTCCTCGAGCCTCTTGAACAGCAGGACTACGCAGCCCTCGCCGGAGACGAAGCCGTCGGCGGCGACGTCGAAAGCATGGCAGTGACCGGTCGGCGACAGCATGCCCTGTAGCGATCCGGAGACCGACTTGCGCGGCTCCAAGGTGACCGAGACTCCGCCGGCCAGGGCCAGGTCGCTCTCGCCCTCGTGCAGGCTGCGACAGGCCTGGTGAACCGCCACCAGGCCCGAGGAGCAGGCGGTGTCGACGGTGACGGCCGGCCCGTGCAGACCCAGCGCGTAGGAGATCCGGCCGGAGGCGAAACTGTTGCTGGTGCCGGAGAAACCGTAGGGGCCCTCGGCGGCGCCGGTGTCGGCGGACAGCAGTTCGTAGTCGCTGTGGGTCAGGCCGACGAAGACCCCGGTCCGGGTGCCGGCCAGGGTCGCGGGATCGATTCCGGCGAACTCGATGGCCTCCCACGAGGTCTCCAGCAATAACCGGTGTTGCGGGTCGACGGCGGTGGCCTCGCGCTCGGTCATCCCGAAGAAGTCGCAGTCGAAACCGCCGACATCGTCGAGGAATGCGCCCCACCTGGTGACCGACCGGCCCGGAACGCCGGGTTCCGGGTCGTAGTACGCCTCCACATCCCATCGGTCATCAGGAATCTCAGTGACGAGATCCCGCCCCTCCAGCAACGCCTTCCACAATTGTTGCGGCGAGTCGATGCCGCCCGGAAGACGGCATGCCATGCCGATTACGGCGACCGGCGTGGCGGTAGATATAGACACCCTGTAAACGCCCTTGTTGTCGGCGGCGAAGGCCATTTGAGAAATCTGGCGGACCGGCGGATAGGGGTCCGACGGTGCTTCCCAGCTTATGCGAAGGGCAACGAGTCCACCTAAACAGGCTGGACGCGCATGCACACGCGGGCCGCGTACAGCCAGATGGGGGGATCTCCGCACGTTGAGTAGCCTGACGAGATGCCGAACGACTCCATCCTGTCCGTGCTGCGCGAACGTGCCGATATCACCCCCGACGACCTTGCCTTCACGTTCACCGAGTACGAGCACGACTGGGATGGCAACGCCGAAAGCGTCACTTGGTCGCAGCTGTATCGGCGCACCGTCAACCTCGCGGCCGAACTGAGCCGACATGGTGCCCCAGGTGACCGGGCACTGATCGTGGCGCCGCAGGGACTGCCCTACATCGTTGCCCTACTGGGCGCCATGCAGGCGGGCTTCATCGCCGTGCCACTCTCGGTCCCGGTGCCCGGATCCCACGATGAGCGGATCAGCGCCGTCGTGACCGACACCTCGCCCACCATCATGCTGACCACGTCCGAAGTATTCGACATCGCCGCCCGGTACGTCGACGACGGTGCCGCCGTCATCGCCGTCATCGCGGTCGACACGCTCGATCTCGACGCCGATCAACCCGTCCACTGCGAGATACCCGATGGACCGGATATCGCCTACCTGCAGTACACATCTGGCTCGACCCGGCTACCCGCCGGTGTCATGATCTCGCACCGCAACCTGCGGGCCAACTACGAGCAACTCTGCCCCGACTATTTCGGCCGGTACGACGGTTCGATACCGGCTGAAGCGAGCCTGGTGTCGTGGCTGCCGTTTTACCACGATATGGGCCTGATGCTCGGCATTGCGGCTCCGATCTTCGCCGGCCGACACGGCGACCTGATGAGCCCGCTGGGGTTCCTGGCGCGCCCGGCCCGATGGCTGCAGGCGCTCTCCCGGCATCAGAAGGCGTTTTCGGCGGCACCCAACTTCGCCTTCGATCTCACCGCCAGGCGCATCACCGACGACGAGATGGCGGGTCTTGACCTCAGCGGGTTGATCGGCATCATCAACGGAGCCGAGCGCATCCACCCGGCGACCCTGGTCCGGTTCGAAAAACGCTTCACCGATGTCGGCTTTCGGCCGGAGATGATGCTGCCCTCGTACGGTCTGGCTGAGGCCACCGTCTACGTCGCCTGCGGCAGCGGGGGTCGGGCGCCGGAAGTCGTCGAATTCGATGCCGATCAGCTGACCCAGGGCACCGCGATCCGCACCCCCGGCGGCGCGCCACTGCTGCGGTATGGGATGCCGGTCTCCCCGGTGGTGCAGATCGTCGACCCCGACACCTGCCGACCGTGCCCGGCGGGGACCGTGGGCGAGATCTGGTGCCACGGCGAGAACGTGGCCGCCGGCTACTGGGGTAAGCCCGAGCAGACCGGGTCCGGCTTCGGCGCGACACTGGTCGAGACGCCCGCCGGCGCCCCCGAGACGGGCTGGCTTCGCACCGGGGACCGGGGATTCATCTCCGAGGGGGACTTGTTCATCGTCGGGCGTATCAAGGACATGCTGATCGTCCGCGGCCGCAACTACTACTCAGAGGATATCGAGGCCACGGTCCAGCAGCTCACCCGCGGTCGGGTGGCGGCCATCGCAGTGGCCGATGAGCAGACCGAGACGCTGGTGGCGATCGTCGAACTGAACGACCGTCGGAGTTCCGACGAGGTCGAGTCGCTGAAAAGCGGTGTGGTCGCGGCCATTTCGCGCGCCCACGGTTTGCAGGTCGCCGATATCGTGCTGGTGGAAGCGGGCTCGATACCAACTACCACGAGCGGCAAGATCCGGCGGGCGGCGTGCGCGGAACAGCACCGGCAAGGTCAGTTCGTCCGGCTGGACGGGTAGCCGGGGACGGCTCAGCCAGCAGCTTCGGCTGCCAGCGGCGCGGGTGCAGGGGCGGCAGGGGCGTCAGGAGCGGCACTGCCGTTACCCGTGCCGAAACTGCCCAGGAGCGCGAGCATCTGCGAGATCGGATCGGTGCCGACCTGGTCTCCGTAGGTCGCATTGGTGGCCGGCGCGGTGACCTCGGCGGGATCGTAGCCGTAGACCGGATCCACGGTGATCGGCGCAGTAGCGGGGTCGTCGTTGCGGGAGTACCCGGAGTCGACCATCGGCTTCAGGATGGCGTCGAGCCGGTTGAGGGTGTCGTCGTCCACTCCGAGGTATTTGAACGGCATCACCAGCGGGAGGTGTTGCTCGGGGATCATGAAGGTGGTCGTCTTGCCGCCCCGGGAATTGACTGTCGTTCGGATGTTCCGCGTCGGAACGTTGGCCGGTTTCGTGAATGCCACGGCGGTATGGCCCGTCGCCAGACCGAAGATCGCGTTCGCTACCGCCATCCAGTTGTCCGTCCGGTCCGGCCAGTCGGCGATGCTGTCGTAGGCCGAGACGAAGGAGTACGTGTCATATTGGCTTTCGACGGGGGGCGGGATGACGAAATCCAAGGATGGGACCGTGGAACCCACCGGGAAGTTCTGCCGCAGCCACCCGTCGCCGAAGGCATGCTGACCGATCGGATCCCCGAACACCGCAAAGCTGAGCTGGTCGGGTGGCGGAGCGTTGGGATCGGCGGCCAGCCGGGCCTGCACGGCGTTGACCACCATCGCCCCCTCCGAGAGGCCGAGCACCGTGCCAGGGCCATCACGGTTCACCGTCTCGATGACGTTGCCGGCGCCCTCGGCCACCGACTCCCCGATACTCGGGCCGTTGAGCCCGACCCCGGGAAATGACCGATCGATGCCGGGGAACAGGCGCTCAAAGGTATAGCCCTGGACCTGACCGGCGGAGTAGTCGATCTTCTGACGCTCTAGATCGGGGAACCATTGCGCACCGGTCATGCGGATGTACTCGTCGTACGGAATCCCGGGGACATGGGCGCCGCCCAGCCCGTACCCCCGTGGCGGCGTACCTTGCAGCGTGGTGGCGGTGTCCCCCGAATATGGGGACGAACCATCCGTCGAATCATCGGCGGCGGCAACGCCGGCGGACATGCATGCCGTCAGCAGCGCGGTCGCCACGGTGAGTAGCTTCCTCATGCTCTGACACTCCCCTGCGATGTCACCCGTGACGGCCACCAGTTGGCCCTTCCCATCAGGGTAGCGATGGAAGGCACCAGGACGGTCCGCACCAGGAAGGTGTCCAGCAGAATCCCGGCCCCGATGACGAAGCCGCCCTGAACCACCGTACCGATACTGGAGACCATCAGGCCCCACATGGATGCGGCGAAGATGAGGCCCGCAGCCGTGATGACTCCTCCGGTCGACGCCAACGTCCTGACGATGCCGAGGCGTGCGCCGGGTGGCGACGCGCCGCGCAATCGTGAGGCGAAGAGCAGGTTGTAGTCGGCGCCGACCGCCACCAACAGTACGAACGCCAACGGCGGCACCGTCCAGTGCAACGGTTGCTGCAAGCCGTACTGGAAGGTGAGGATGCCCAGGCCGATCGCACCGAAGTACGAAATCACTACGGAACCAACCAGATACAACGGCGCGACGAGCGCCCGCAGGAGCAGCGTCAGGGTCAACAGAACGATGATCACGGTGGCGGTGACGATGAACCGGATGTCCCCGCGGTAATACTCACTGGTGTCCCGCAGGGCGACCGGATATCCGCCCATCGAGATCGTGGCGCCCGCCAGGGAGGTGTTCGGCTGCGCCGCGCGGGCGGTGTCGAGGATGACATCGACCTGATCCATCGCCGCGGTGCTGAACGGGTCGAGTTTGGTGAACACCAGGTAGCGCGCCCAGTGGCCGTCGGCGGAGATGAAGGTCTTTGACGCCGCTCGGAAGTCGGCCGTCTTGAGCACTTCGGGCGGGATGTTGAACCCCGCCATCGACGGCCCCACTGCATCGTCCTTCATCGAGAGCAGGAACGCCGCCGCCTGGTCGAGTCCCGTTCGCATGACCTCGATCTGCGCAACGACCTGATCGACCCCGGCCGCGACCTCCTTGCTTCCCTCGGCGGCGCTGTCGGCCTGCTCGCGGAATCCGTTCATGGTGCTCTGCGCGCCCTCGGGGGTGTCGAGTCCCATGGTCTTCATCACCGTCGTGAGGCGTCCGAGGGCATCCCGCAACTGGGTCAGGGTTGCGCTGAGGGATTGGGTGTCCTGCAAGGACTTCAGCTGTCCGGCCAGATCGTTGATCTTGTCGATGGTTCCCGCGTTACGGGCGTCGACCAGGCGCTGGAAGTGACCGCGGGTCTCGGCGCAGGAGGGGTCGAGGTCGCACGCCACATTGCCACGCAGAGCGGCCAGAACCGGGCCCACCCAACCGAGCAGATCCCGTCCAGCCTGATATGTGATTCCCATCGAGTTGCCCAGCTCGTTGACGGCCTGGACGAGCTTGGCCGCGATCTCGACGTTCTTCACCAGTTTGTCGCCGTTGTAGTGGAATTGCAGGGCCGAGAAGGCGTCGACCAGGCCTGCGATATTGGTCGCCAGATCGTTGACCTCGACGCGGACATCGCCGAGGCCGAGGGCCAGGGTGTCGGCCCCCGAGGACAGCCGGTCGAGGCCCTCCATATTGTCTGCGATCGTTGCCGAACCCTCACGGAGCCGGTCACCGACGATGCCGGCCTGGTAGGTCGCCCGGAATTCCTTGGGCACCTTGCCCAAAGGCCTCGTGACACCGTTGACCATCTCGATATCCGGCAGTTGGCTGATGCGCTCGGCCAGCTGTTCCATATCAGCGAGACTGCGTGGCGTGCGCAGGTTGCGGGGTGAGTGGATAAGCACGTACGACGGGACGAATTGGTTGATCTGGAAGTGGCGTTCCAGCGCCGCGTACCCGACCGAACTCGGATCCGAGCGCGGCAGGGCCTTACGGTCGTCGTAGTTGTATTTCGCCAGACCGGCGGTGCCCGCGAGCAGACCCAGGACCAGCAGACTGGCCTCGAGGTGGGTTCGGGGCCGGCGCACGATGCGGATCCCGGAACGCCGCCAGAACCGGGTGCTCAGTTCCGGTCGCGGCTTGATCCAGCCCCACCGGCCGAAGACGACGAGAATCGCCGGAAGCAGCGTCAGCGCCGCCAGGAACGCAACACCCACCCCGACCGCCGAGGACACCCCGACGGTGGAGAACACCCCCATCCGGGCGAAGCTGATCGCCAGGAAGGTCAGTCCGATGGTGGCGGCGGATGCCGTGATCACCATTCCCACCGAGCCCAACGCCTGACGTACCGCATCATCGGAACTCTCCGCGCCCCGCACATAGTCGTGATAGCGACTGATCAGGAAGACCGCGTAATCCGTTCCGGCGCCGGCGATGATCGCGCTCAGCAGGATGATGGCCTGGTTCGACACTCCAAGACCGGTGGAGTCGGATATCCCTGCGACCGCGGCCTGCGCGATCACCAGGGACATCCCGATCCCGATCAATGGCACCAGCATGGTGATCGGGTTCCGGTACACCACCAGCAGCACCAGCAGGACCAGTGCGGCGATCGCGATCTCGGTCGGCCTGCGGTCGCGCTCACCGGCCACCGTGAGATCAGCGGCGGAGGCCTCACCGCCCCCCCGATGCGGCGCCAGAGAGCGTACCCCCCCTTTCGCGGCCCCCAACTCCCCGCACCCCCGGGAAGACC
>JAHBAP020000390.1 GCA_018500005.2 Mycobacterium sp.
AGCCGACGCCGACACCACGGCTGAACGGCATGATCTATCCCGTTCCCAACCCCGACCTGCCGTTCCTCGGCGTCCACATCACCAAACACATCAACGGACACCTGACCCTCGGTCCGACGGCGATGATGGTCGCCGCCCGCGACGGCTACTCGCTGCGGCGTTTCAACGCCCGCGATGCCGTCGAATCCCTGACCTGGCCGGGTACCTGGCGGGTTGGCCGCCGGTATTGGCGCGTCGGCGTCGAGGAGATCCGGATGGCCAGCAGTCGCAGGGCGTTCGTGGCGGCGGCCGCCCGGTACATGCCCGGCCTGACGGTGGCCGACCTCGACGGCAGCTCGCACGCCGGGGTACGGGCTCAGGCGGTTGGTCGGGACGGTTCTCTCGTCGACGACTTCGTCATCTCTGCGGAGGCCGGTGTGACGCACGTCCGCAACGCTCCATCCCCGGCCGCGACCTCGGCGTTCGCGCTGGCCGGGGAACTGGTCGACCGGGTCTGCCGGTCGGGGGTCTCGGGTAGGGGACGAGACGAGTAGCCTTGTCGCCGATGTCTGAGGAGTCGAAGGGTCAACGTGGGGAGGGCGCCCGCGTTTCCTACGCGTCCGCCGGGGTGGATATCGAAGCCGGCGACCGTGCTGTCGAACTGCTCAAGCCGCTGGCGAAACGCGCTACCCGGCCGGAGGTTCGCGGCGGCCTGGGCGGATTCGCCGGCCTGTTCGCGCTGCGCAGCGGCTACCGGGAGCCGGTACTGGCCTCCTCCACCGACGGGGTCGGCACCAAACTGGCCGTCGCCCAGGCGATGGACATCCACCACACCGTCGGCCTGGACCTGGTGGCGATGGTCGTCGACGACCTCGTCGTCTGCGGCGCCGAACCGCTGTTCCTGCAGGACTACATCGCCGTCGGCCGCACCGTTCCGGAGCGAATCAGCGCGATCGTCTCCGGTATCGCCGAAGGCTGCGTCATCGCCGGTTGCGCGCTGCTCGGCGGTGAGACCGCCGAACATCCCGGTCTGATGGAACCCGACCACTACGACATCTCCGCGACCGGAGTCGGCGTGGTCGAGGCCGATGACATCCTGGGCCCCGACCGGGTGCGGCCCGGCGACGTCGTCATCGCGATGGGGTCCTCCGGACTGCATTCCAACGGCTACTCGCTGGCCCGCAAGGTACTTCTCGAGATCGACCGGATGAATTTGGCCGGCCACGTCGAGGAATTCGGCCGCTCGCTAGGCGAGGAACTGCTCGAGCCGACCCGGATCTACGCCAAGGACTGTCTGGCGCTGACTGCCGAAACGCAGGTGCGGACGTTCTGTCACGTCACCGGCGGTGGCTTGGCCGGCAACCTCGAACGCGTCATCCCGCACGGCCTGGTCGCCGAGATCGACCGAGGAAGCTGGACCCCGGCCCCGGTGTTCGGCCTGATCGCTCAGCGCGGCCGGGTCGAGCGCGAGGAGATGGAGAAGACGTTCAACATGGGCGTGGGCATGGTCGCGATCGTCGCGCCCGAGGACACCGATCGTGCGCTGGCCATCCTCACCGCCCGGCATCTGAACTGCTGGGTATTGGGCAGCGTTACCAAGGCGTCCACAAAGGGTGGAGTCGGCCCGCGGGCCACCTTGGTCGGACAACACCCGCGGTTCTAGGACCGAACCTGGGGTGTCGAAGAGCGGGTTCCAGAACGGACCCAGGACGGCTAGCGCCGCCAGTCGTCCTCGTCTTCGTAATCGTCGAAACCATTGCTCGAGGGTCCGGACGTAGTGTCGCCCGAACTCAGCTCCTGGCGAAGCCGCTCGAAGTCGGTTTGCGGAGAGCTGTATTTCAGCTCTCGGGCAACCTTGGTCTGCTTTGCCTTAGCCCGGCCGCGGCCCATGGGGGAACCCCCTCGCGCAATAACGGAGCGGCCCGAAATCGGGCGGCTCCGATCTAATGTCAGTGTTTGTCCTGACCACACTTTACCGTGCCGGGCGGCAAAGTGTGGGCAGGCCCGTTCACCTGCCGCGTAAACGTTCCACCGCGAGTCGGCCCGCGCCGGTCTGATCGGCCGGGGGCAGCGATTCCGGGTCGATGACGGCGCTGACGGGGTGCTCGCCGCCGGTGCTTAGCGGCGTGTCGGCGGGCAGCCCGCGCTTGAGTAGCGCCAGGGCGATCGGCCCGAGGTCGACGTGGTCGACCACCGTGCCCAGCCGGCCGACCGGGCGGCCCCCGGACAGCACCGGATCGCCCGTCATGGGGCGTTCGACCGACCCGTCGAGGTGCAATAGCACCAGCATCCGGGGCGGGCGGCCCAGGTTGTGGACCCGGGCCACCGTCTCCTGACCTCGGTAGCAGCCCTTGTCGAGGTGGACGGCCCCCTGCCCCGGCGGCCCGATCCAGCCGACCTCATGGGGGATGGTCCGCTCATCGGTGTCCAGGCCGAGCCGCGGCCGTCGGGCCGCCACCCGGTTGGCCTCGTAGGCCCACACGCCCGCCGGGCGCACCCTGGCGGCGGTCAGCTGTTGCAGCAGCCGGTCCTTCCCGTCACGCGGCACCAATACATCGAGTTCGATCTGCCGGCCGCCGGCGGGCATGCGGCGCAGGAAGCCGCCCCCGGGCAGGGCCTCGGCCCTGGATTGTTCCGGGAGAGCAGCGACACCCAGCGCTTCCAGCACGGCCGGCGCGGCCAGGCCCGGCCCGAGCAGGGAGAGCACCGCGAGATCAGCCGGGGCGGGCTGAACATCGGCCCAGAACACCATCTTCTTCAGGTAGTCCAATAGGGGGCCGCCGCGCGACGGCTCGGTGTCCAGGTAGGTCACTCCGCCCAAGTCGGTCTGCTGCCAGTGATCCTCGACCCGGCCCTGACCGTCCAGGCTGAGGTTGGCCGTGCAGGCGCCGTCGGGAAGTTCCGCGACGTGCTGGGTGCATAGCGAGTGCAGCCAGGACTGGCGCTCCGAACCGGTCAGGGTGATCACCGGCCGGTTGGAGCGGTCGATGACGACGGCCTCGTGCTCGGCCGCGCGCTGCTCGCCCAGGGGGTCGCCGTAATGCCACACCGCGCCGGCATCGGGGGAGTCCCCGGGGGATTCCCCGGGGGATTCAACTGGGACGGGAACTGCTGACACAGGTCAACTCTACGAGCCGGACAGTAGGCTCTGCAGACCATGTCCGGCCAGCCCAGCGTGCTCGTCACTCTCGACGGGACGGTCCACGACGCCGACCGGCCGCTGCTGTTCGGTGACGATCTGGCGGCCGTGCGCGGAGACGGCGTCTTCGAGACGCTTCTGGTCCGAGACGGCGGTCCATGTGTGCTCGAGTCGCACCTGAGGCGTCTGGCGCAGTCGGCGGCGATGATGGAACTTCCCGAACCCGATCTGACCGCCTGGCGGCGAGCCGTCGGCATCGCGGTGGGCGAGTGGTCGGAGGTCACGGCCGACGAGGGTGCCCTGCGACTGGTCTACAGCCGTGGACGGGAGAGCGGGTCCAGTCCGACCGCCTACCTGACCATCAACCCGCTGCCGCAGCGCGTCCACGACTCCCGCCGCGACGGGGTCACCGCGGTGCTGCTCGAACGGGGACTGCCGTCGGCCGGCGTGGACCGGATGCCCTGGCTGCTGGCCGGAGCCAAGACGTTGTCCTACGCGGTGAATATGGCGGCACTGCGGGAAGGTGCTCGCCGAGGAGCCGACGAGGTCGTCTTCGTCAGCTCCGACGGCCACATCCTGGAAGGTCCCCGCTCGACGGTGGTGATCGCCACCTTCGGCGCCGAGGGACAGCCCTGTTTGCTGACCCCGCCGCCCTGGTATCCGATCCTGCGCGGCACCACTCAGCAGGCGCTGTTCGACGTGGCCCGCACAGCCGGGTACGACTGCGATTATCAGGCGCTGCGACCGGCCGATCTGCTTGAAGCCCAAGGAGTTTGGCTGGTCTCCAGCATCACCCTGGCGGCCCGGGTGCACACCCTAGACGGGCAGTCGCTGCGGCCCTCGCCGCTGCGGGATGAGATGGAGAGCCTGGTTGCGGCCGCCATCCTCAGCGGTCGCTGACCGCTTATTCGCCGATGACGAAAAACCCTTGGCGCACAGGGTCTCCGGCCGGTACCGTCGTCGGTACACAAGGAAGGAGGTGGTCCGGAACTTTGAGTACATCTTGGACATGTGAGGTGGCTGCCCGCTAGCAGCACCAGGATGCCGGAATCACCTGCGCATCAGAGCGCGCTGGCGAATTCCAGGCAGCCACCCGGCCCCCGAGCTCCCGGTCCGTCCAACCAGGAACCACGGCTCGGGGGCCGCTCCATTTTCGGTGTCGGAACGGTCGCACTCGGGGTCAGATCCGTCCCCGCCGCCGTCGCGGTGCCTTCTCCAATTCCGCCAGCGCGTACTCGACGCCGTCAGCCAGATCGGAGAGATCCTCGGCGATCTCCGGTGTGCTGATGAACCCGAAGTCCATCTGGTCCCGGTAACTGAAACAGGTCACGTTAAGTCCGACGTCCATCAGCAGCGGACCGATCGGGGTGAACTCGTCCACCACCGCCCCGGCGACGTACAACGCGACCGGCGGACCGGGAACGTTGGAAACCACCAGGTTGATCGGGGGCACGTTCTCACCGAGTCGGCTGGCTGTGAAGGCGCGGACCGCCAACCGGAACAGACCCGGCGGGGTGGTCTCGGTCAGTCCCATGATCTGGTGTGCGGTCATAGCTTCGGCCATCTGCTTGGCGGCCTGGGTTTCGGCATAGACAGCCCGGATCCGCTCCACCGGATCGGCCACCTGGGTCGGCAGGCTGACCGTCATCGAACTGATAGCGTTGCCCACCGCGGTGGCATCGGTCCGGGTGGACACCGGAACCTGCGCCACCAGGGGGCGGTCCGGCAGATCACCGGTGCGGTCGAGGTAGGAGCGCAACGCCCCGGCGACGACGGCCAGCACCACATCATTGACCTTCACCCCGTAGGCGTCCTTGACCGCCTTGACGCGCGCCAGCGGCACCTGGGTCGCGGCGAACCGGCGCTGCTGAGAGATGGCGGTGTTGAATCGGGTGGCCGGCGCGGTGAAGTAGCCCGAGGGTTTATCGCGGATATTGCGGGCGGCCAGTTGCTGGCGCACGGTCTGATCCATCAGGCGCAGGATTCGGTACGGGGTCATGACGGCGACGTTCACCGCCGCACCGAGAAGCCGTATCTCTCGGCGGGGCATAGCGCTGGGTCGGCTGGGCTGCGGGGGGATCACCGGCGGCCGTGGCTGGGGCGTGACGTCGAAAAGGATCTCGCTGACCCCTGCGCCGGAGACGCCGTCGACCAGACAGTGATGAATCTTGGTCAGAAGTGCGACGCGGCCGTCCTGGAGACCCTCGATGAACCACATCTCCCACAACGGTTTTGAACGATCCAATTTGTAGGACCACAACCTTGCGACCAAGTCGTCGAGTTGCGCGCGGCTACCCGGCGAAGGCAGCGCGCTGTGCCGGATGTGGAAGTCCAGGTCCGGTTCTGCGTCGTCGAGGTACCAGGGCCGGTCCAGCCCGAGCGGGCTTTCGGAGACCCGATACCGCAGTTGCGGCAACTCGGGCAGACGCTCTGCCACCAGACGGCGAACGCTGTCGAAGGAGAAGTCGGGCGCCTCGCGGGGATCACAGATCGCCAGGGCCCCGATGTGCATATGCCACGCGGATGTTTCGGCGAACCAGAACGCCGCATCCACGCTCGACATGCGAGGCATGCAGCCAAGGGTAGAACCGACCGGGGTTCCGTCGGACCGGAATCTCCGGTTACGGTCCGGCAGGTCCGGGCGCCAACGAACCGCAGGCCTTCATCGCCTTATCCCACTTCGCCGGATCGACACCGGCCGGTGGGCCGAGAACCGCTGCGGGACCGCTTGATTCGGGAACACCGTTGGCCCTGAGGCACTCCGCGAGTGACCCGTGCGCCGGCATCGGCTCCGAGCCGGTGGTGGGCTGCGACGGTGCCTGCTTGCCGGAGCAGGCCGCCAGAAGCAGCGCGAACGTCGAGACGGTCGCGATCAACCACGGTCTCATCCGATATGCCTCAAGTTTCATCCGATATGCCTCGAGAGTCGGGCCGACAGGTGTGGAACCAGGCCGCCGTCGGCGTCGACGCGCTCCTCGACATAGGCGAGATCCCCGTTCTCCACGATGCCGTAGAGACGCTTGGCTCCGCCGACCAGGACCCCGGACTTGCTGCGCGCCAACGCGTCAGTGACCAGTTCCCAGGACGACTGGTTGCGGGGATGACCGTAGAACAGTTCGACGTACCCCGCGGAGTGGGCGAGCAGCAGTTCGATGGCCTGCGACTCACCCGGGTCGGCCGGGTCGTGCACGAACCGCCAGAAGCCGGTCTCGCGCAGACCCTGGCTGTGGTAGCCGCCCTCGTCGTCCAGTCGCCAGGACCGGGCCTCCCAGTTCAGGTAGTCGCTGCCGTCGTGGGAGACGATGATCTGCTGGCCGAACCGGTAGTCGCCGTGCGGTCCGCGGCCCTCGCCCTCGCCGCGCCAGACCCCGACCAGGGGCAGCAATGCCAGCAGTGCGTCGTGCAGGTCCGCGCCCTGTCGCAGGTTCGCGGTGTCGGCGACGGGAAGGTCGTCGAACACCGGGATGTTGCGGCCGGCGGTCTGCTTGGCCCGCTCGACGGCGGCGGCTACTGCCCGATCACCGCTGCCCGCGGTGGCAGCCGGATTCCCGGTGGCATCCGGACCATCGCCGCCGTTGATGTCGTCGGCGCTCACGAATCGTCGGTGATGAGTCGGTACACGGCGTACAGCGCGAACCAGGTGATCAGCACGGTCGACATGACGAGCAGTATCTCGAAGAGCAACACCACGGGAGGAGTCTAGCGCGGGGTCGGCGGTCTGGTCGCGGCTCAGGCGACCTTGATGTCGACCTCATGGAGTCCGGTGCCGGAGGGGGCGGCCGTGACGTCACCACGACCGGATGTCGACCGGGCCAGCACGGTCCAGGTGCCGGGCGCGGCGAAGAACCGGAAATCACCGGTGGCCGTCGAGACGACCT
>JAHBAP020000404.1 GCA_018500005.2 Mycobacterium sp.
ATTCCGATCCGCGGTGTCCGCGTCGGGGCCGCCGGACTCGGGGAACATCACCGTCCCGAGTCCCTCGGCGGCAGCGACGAGTTCGGCGGCGAAGCCGCGGTCGGCTGCGACCAACATGCTCACCCGGGAACGAAGGTCGCCCGCGTAGGCCACGGCTTGCGCCTGACGCGCGGCTGAAGTCGCGGCGTTGTAGATATACGGGTCCGTGACCGAGAAGTCCTCGCCCACCATGAATCCGGCGCCCTCGGCGGCGTGAACAGCCCGAAGGACGGCCAGGCGGGCCTGGCCGATCTCGCTGGCTCCGGTACGCGCGATACCCGCGGCGCTGTGCAATCGGTCGGCCAACGCGATGATCGTCATCCGGTCGGAGTGGGCGCGCTGTTGCGCGGCCTCGGCCGTCAGTCCCTCCCACGGAGCGCCGCCCGGGACACCGATGTGCGCTGCCAATTCGGTGAAATCTCCTTCCCACACCGCCGCGGTCCTGGCCCAGTGCGCGGCCGCCTCGATGAGGTGCGCGGTGTCCCAAAGACGGACGGCGGACAACGTCGGCACCGGGTCTACCGTCCGATCGCGGGTTCGTCGAGTTCCGCGGTGGACCGGGCCTCCTGCGCGGTGTGCGCCGTAGCCGCGGCAGCAAGGCTCGCTGCGGTGGCCAGCATCCGGGCGGACAGGACCATCCCGGCGCAATCGGTGTCGGCATGGATGACCTTCACCGCCGCTGCGGTCGCCTGGACCGACCCGGGGGGAGTCGATGGAGATTCATTGACAGCGACCTCCGTCGACCAGGTCTCGCAGTTTTCTGCCAGGCGTTTAAGGTCCCCGGGGTTCACTTCCAGCAAACTCATGGGGCGGAGTTTACGCGGGGTCCGGGGATTGTGATTGCGCCGGAATCCGGGGCTGTGAGTTAGTCCTCGACCTCTGGGGCCCGGCGTGGCTATAGAAAACCGCCCCTGAATTCTTCAGGGGCGGTTTCCACCTCGGGGTGGCTGACGGGACTCGAACCCGCGACAGCCAGGATCACAACCTGGTGCTCTACCAACTGAACTACAGCCACCATCGCCGCTTGCGCAGCGGTGTCGATATTAGCCGCTCTCGGTCCCCACAGCCGAATCGGTTTCCGCCGCGGCTCGGTCGGCCGCGTCCAGTTCGGCCACTGCTTCGGCAATCTCGCTGGTCGAAGGCCCGGGCGCGGGCACGAAGGCGGTCCGGCGGTAGTACCGCAACTCCCGGATCGACTCCTGGATATCGGCGAGCGCCCGGTGCGCCAGACCCTTCTCCGGCTGTCCGTAATAGATCCGCGGGTACCAGCGCCGGCACAACTCCTTGATCGAACTGACGTCGATCATCCGGTAGTGCAGATAGTTGTCCAGCGTGGGCATGTCCCGGGCGATGAAACCCCGGTCGGTGGCGATCGAATTCCCGGCCAGCGGCGCAGTTTTGGCGGCCTTCACGTGCCCGCGGATGTAATCCAGCACCATCTGCTCGGCCGAGGCCAGGTCGATGGTCGAGGCGCGAACCTCCTCGGTCAGCCCGGAACTCTTGTGCATCCGGGCGACCACCTCGACCATGTTGTCCAGCGACTCGTCCTCGGCGTGGATCACCACGTCGATGCCCTCGCCAAGAACGTTGAGCTCGGCGTCGGTCACCAGCGCCGCGATCTCGATGAGCCGGTCCGAGCGCAGGTCGAGGCCGGTCATCTCACAGTCGATCCACACCAATTCATCGCGCACAGCGATCAACAGTAGGCCCAGCCGACCAAGTAGTGTCTTAGCGGCCGAAAAACCACCCGATCAACGACGAGAGGGCCAGTCATGACCGACCCGACAGCGACTCCCACCCAGCAGATCGCCGCCGGTTACGCCACTTCCGGGCAGGCGCTCGAACTCGGCACGGTGCTGGTGGGCGGCACGGTGGACCCGACGGCCCAGATCCGCATCCCGCTGGCGATGATGAACCGTCACGGCCTGGTGGCCGGCGCCACCGGAACCGGCAAGACCAAGACCCTCCAGGTGATTTCCGAACAGCTCTCGGCGGCCGGGGTCCCGGTCGTGATGGCCGACTTCAAGGGCGACCTGTCCGGGTTGTCCCGGCCGGGCGAGGCCAACGATAAGGTCACCGAACGCGCAAAGGACACCGGCGACCAGTGGACCGGTATGCCGTTCCCGGTGGAGTTCTTCTCCCTGGGCACCGGCGGTATAGGTGTCCCGGTGCGGGCCACCATCACCTCCTTCGGGCCGATCTTGCTCTCAAAGGTGTTGGGGCTCAGCCAGACTCAGGAGTCCAGCCTCGGCCTGATCTTCCACTACGCCGACCAGCAGGGCTTGCCGTTGCTCGACCTCAAGGACCTGCGGTCGCTCATCACGTTCCTGACCAACACCGACCAGGGCAAGGCTCAGCTGAAGAACCTCGGTGCGGTGTCCAGCCAGACCGCCGGGGTCATCCTGCGTTCCCTGATCAACCTCGAGGCCGAGGGCGGCGACACGTTCTTCGGCGAACCCGAACTCGAACCGGCCGATCTGATCCGACTCGACCCGCAGGGCCGCGGGGTCATCAGCCTTTTCGAACTGGGTGGTCAAGCGGCGCGCCCGGTGATGTTCTCCACCTTCCTCATGTGGGTGCTGGCCAATCTGTTCAACGACCTGCCGGAGGTGGGCGACGTCGACAAGCCCAAGCTGGTGTTCTTCTTCGACGAAGCCCATCTGCTGTTCAAAGACGCCTCCAAGGCGTTCCTGGACCAGGTCGAGCAGACGGTGAAGCTGATCCGCTCCAAGGGCGTCGGCGTGTTCTTCTGCACGCAGCTGCCAACCGACGTGCCCAATGCCGTGCTCTCGCAGTTGGGTGCCCGGATCCAGCACGCGCTGCGGGCGTTCACCCCCGACGATCAGCAGGCGCTGGCCAAGACGGTGCGCACTTATCCCAAGACCGAGTTCTACGACCTTGCAAGCGATCTCACCGCGCTGGGTATCGGCGAGGCCATCGTCACCGTGCTCTCCGAGCGCGGTGCGCCGACGCCGGTGGCGTGGACCCGGTTACGCTCGCCGCGTTCGCTGATGGACACCATCGGCCCGGACTACATCAAGGCTGCAGCCCAGGCCAGCCCGCTCTTTTTGAAGTACGGCCCGACAGTGGACAGGGAATCGGCTTACGAGATGCTGGCGGCCCAGGTGGCCCCGCCGCCGGGCCAGCCGGCGCCGGGCGAGCCTGTCGACCTGCCGCCGATCCTTCCGACCGGCATCGACCTGCCGCCGATGCCGGCTCCGGTGGAGAAGCAGGAACCCGGCATGCTCGAGCAGATGATGGACAACCCGGCCTTCAAGAGCGCCATGCGATCGGCCGGGACGGTGATCGGCAGGGAGATCACCCGCAGCATTTTCGGGACGACTCGCCGCCGGCGACGTTGACCTCGCCCGCCGACGCCCGGGTTGCGGCCGGCGAAGTGGTCTTTCTGTTGCGGTAATTGGTCTGACCACTTGACCTATGCCCGCCGCGCGGTCATGCTGACGTGGTGGCATTGCAGCCGGTCAACCGACGCTCGGTCCCCGAGGACGTCTTCGAGCAGATCCTCGCCGAGGTCCTCAGCGGGGAGATGCAACCGGGGGAGTCGCTGCCCAGCGAACGCCGGCTGGCCGAAGTCCTCGGAGTCTCCCGCCCGGCGGTACGCGAGGCGCTCAAGCGAGTCGCGGCGGCTGGCCTGGTCGAGGTGCGCCAGGGCGACTCGACCACCGTTCGCGATTTCCGTCGGCACGCCGGTCTGGATCTGCTGCCCCGGCTGCTGGTGCGCGGTGACGAACTCGATCTCTCAGTGGTTCGCAGCATCCTGGAGGCCCGGCTGCACAACGGGCCGAAGGTCGCCGAACTGGCCGCCCGCCGTCGCTCACCGGAACTCATCGAGCATCTCGCCGGGACCATTCGGGACTTGGAGAACGATGCCGATCCGGTGCAACAGCAGCGCCACGCGCTGGCCTTCTGGGACCACGTCGTCGACGGGGCGGACTCCATCGTATTCCGGTTGATGTTCAACACCCTGCGGGCTGCCTACGAGCCGGCCCTGCCGGCGCTGGCCACCATGATGGCCGCCGAGGTGGGGAACAGCCCGCTCTACCGGGCGCTGGCCGCCGCTATTGATGCGGCCGATCCCGTCGCGGCCGAATCGGCCGCCCGTCAGCTACTCGAACCCGCCACCGCAGCGCTGATGGCAG
>JAHBAP020000111.1 GCA_018500005.2 Mycobacterium sp.
CGACCAGCGCCCGGACGAATACGACGTGGAGGAAAGGATCGTAAAGAACCTCCGGCAGAATCAACGACGCCAGCAGAAGAGCTTGGCCGCCGCCCTCGCGTACGGTCCAGAGTCGTTCGACGACAACGACGGAACTGAAGTAGAACCACGGCCACGACCACGGAAATCGACCCGTCTCCAGAATGGCCAACGCCACCACCGTGACGAAGAACGGGAAGAACAGGATGCCGACGTGGATGAGGAATTGACGGACGAAATAGGGCGCCGTCGTCTTGGTGATTCCGTAGCTGCGCAGAGTATCGAGCGCCCCGCGCTGCCGTCGCAGCCGTTGGAAGTACAGCGTGCGCACTGTCGGCATCAATTCAGTTGTGACCGTGCATTCGGTCGGTGAGGCGCACCGATACCCGAGACTCTTGACCGCGGTCGTCAGTCCATTGTCCTCGACCCACGAGGCGTTGTCGTAGACATAGGAGTTATCCGCCGGGCTATCACCCCGGCTGGCAATCACCGCATGCAGAACCGAGACGGTGAACAAGCCTGCGGTACCGGTGATGACCTCAGCACGGGCCGACCTACGCCGGAGGTCATGGGCGTAGCGCAGATACTCGTTGCGCTGCAGGTCTTCGACGAAGCTCACGGCCTACTCAGGGGCGAGGAACACTCCACCGACAGCGCCGACCGGGGCCCGCCCGGTGTCAATGGCCAACTTGAAGTATCCGGTGGTGGCCAGGTGAAAGTACCCACCCCGTGCGGTGATTCTTAGGTCGGTTGTGGGTTCCCCTTCCGGTGTTGGGCGTCTTTCATGCGGTAGGACTGGCCGTCGGTGATGACGACGGTGGCGTGGTGCAGGAGGCGGTCGAGGATGCTGACGGCGGTGGTCTGCTCGGGTAGGAAGCGGCCCCATTGTTCGAAGGGCCAGTGTGACCCGATGGCCAGGCTGCGGCGTTCGTAGGCGCCGGCGACGAGCCGGAAGAGCAGTTGGGTGCCGGTGTCATCGAGGGGTGCGAAGCCGAGTTCGTCGAGGATGATCAGATCGACCCGCAGCAGGGATTCGATGATTTTGCCGACGGTGTTGTCGGCCAGGCCGCGGTAGAGGGTTTCGACGAGGTCCGCGGCGGTGAAGTAGCGGACTTTGTGTCCGGCGTGGATCGCGGCGGTTCCCACCGCGATGAGGGTGTGGCTTTTGCCGGTGCCGGCGGGGCCGATGATCGCCAGATTCTGTTGAGCCCGAACCCATTCCAGACTGGCCAGGTAGTCGAACACCTTCGGCTGGATCGAGGAGGCGGCCACGTCGAAGGACTCCAATGTCTTGGGCACGGGGAATGCCGGGGCCTTGAGTCGGTTGACGACGTTGGAGGCGTCCCGGGCCGCCAGCTCGGTCTCGACCAGGGTGCGCAGGACTTCCTCGGGGGTCCAGCGTTGCGTTTTGGCGGTGAGCAAGACTTCGGGTGCGCTGCGCCGGACCGCGGCCAGCTTGAGCCGGCGCAACCCGGCATCGAGATCGGCGGCTAGTGCTGGGATCGACGGTGGAGCAACGGGTTTGGTTGTGGTTGTCAGCGGTGTCTTGGTCATGAGATCACTTCGCCTTCGGTGACGGGAGTGATCTTGTAGGCATCCAGGGAGCGGGTCGGGGCGACCGGCAGGTCCAGGATTAACGCGTTCCCGGCTGGCCGGGGTTGTGGGGTTCCTGCCCCGGCGGCCAGGCCGTGGGCCGCGACTGGGTGCCGGCCGTGGCCCGTCGTAATGGGCATCAATGATCGACGCCGACCCTGGTGCGACCAGCTCGCGTTCGGCCACGATCATCCCGGTGGCCGGCTCGAGCAGGCACACTGCCCGGTGGTCGACGACGACAGCCACGCTGGTCCCGATCAGTCGGGTCGGCACCGAGTAGCGGGCTGACCCGTAGCGCACACACGCCAGACGATCGACCTTCCGCAATACCGATGGCGCCCCGATCTGCAGCCGTAGTGATGGCAGTGGCTGCAGCAGTGCGCGTTCGGCGATCAGCCGTTGCTCGGGGATGGCCTGAATCTCCGAATGGGCCACGGCGTTGACTTCGGTGCACCAGGTGGCCGCAGCGGCGTTGGCGGCCCGCAGATCCAGCGGTGTGGCGGTGAGCGCGGCCTCGGTCAGCAGCGGCACCGCCAGGTCGCGCTGGGCGTAGCCGCACAGGTTCTCCACGATGCCTTTGGACTGCGGGTCGTTGGCGTGACAGAAGTCCGGGGCGAATCCGTAATGACTGGCCAGTCGGACGTAGTCCGGGGTCGGCACCACCACGTTGGCGACCACCCCGCCTTTGAGGCAGGCCATCCGGTCGGCCAGCACCCGCGCTGGAACGCCGCCGATCGCCGAGAGCGCTTCGGCGATCAACGCCAGCGTTGTTGACGCTTTCTGGTCGGTGGCGAACCGCACGAAACGCCAGCGGGAGAACGCCAGCACCGCGCAGAACAGGAACAACCCCGGTGCCACTTGGGCCCAGTCGATCACCAGATACTGCCCCGGTGACCACACCGCCGGGCGGCGACCCGAATGATTGTTGCTGCGCCACAACGCTTTCGACCGGGCAACCAGACGGCGGAAGTTACGGGCGGAGCCCTCATATCCCGCGGCGCGGGCGATCGGCAGCAGTCGCTTGGCCGAGATCCGGCCCGCCGACTTCTCGATGCGCTCGGTTACCAGTTCGGTCACCGCGTCGTAATTGTGGGCCCGTTCGGCTCGAGGTGCCGGCGGCACGCCGGCCTGGTCGGCCTCGTGCTTGTCGATGATCTTCTTGACGGTGCGGTGGGTGGTGCCGCAACGATCAGCGGCACCCCGGTACGACCCGAGTTCGTAGTAGGCAGAAATGACGTCCATGCGGTCCTTCGCAGATTTCAATGGAACTCCCCGGTGGTGATGGCGATTGGTTGGCGCCTTCACCGTCACCATCGGGGCCCGCAGTTCCTGATCGACACGACGAACACGGGGTGGATACTTTTATCCGGCCAAAACTGGATACCTCGACCTGGCCACCAGTGGGTACTTTTTCATGGCCATGGACACCCGGCAGCCCGGGTGTTGAGCCGACGCTCCGCAGCTTCCAGAAAGCCTCCGGACAACAC
>JAHBAP020000199.1 GCA_018500005.2 Mycobacterium sp.
GGTCTCGCGGTAGTCGTCGTAGGGATCAACCTCCGCGGTGTCTTCCGATGCCGCGGGACGGATCTCGACCCGCAGCTCCCACACCCCAATTTTGGGATCGGCGCAATCCAACGTCAGGTCAATCGACGCGATCCCGTCATAATTGTCCGGTCGTGCCGCGGCGAGCGCCCCATCAGTGCCGTCTCGGACCACCAACTCGAACAGCTCGGCGATGTCGAACTCCTCGACCTCGTGGCCGTCAGTGGTGACTAGGCCGTCGCCGTCCAGGTCGACAACCGCACCCAGCTCGTCGGGAGCACCCGGGGTTGCCTCATCCGCGTCTT
The DNA here is from genome assembly GCA_018500005.2 of Mycobacterium sp. Classification (GTDB taxonomy): domain Bacteria; phylum Actinomycetota; class Actinomycetes; order Mycobacteriales; family Mycobacteriaceae; genus Mycobacterium. The sequence goes on from JAHBAP020000199.1 coordinate 324, forward strand.
CCTGACTGCCTGTTAACCGGCGGACCGTCGCATGCCAACTCTGTGGATCGCTCTCGCGCGTGGCGATCAACGCCTGCGCTGCCTCGGCGCCCAGGCCGATCTCCGCGCAGCGCTTGCCCGGACCCAAAATCACACGTCCCCCCACGGTCTGGCGATCCAAAATCCGGGCCTTGCCCAGAAAATAGGTCAGATCGCCCAACACGGTGCTGGTGAGACCCATCGACCGGGCCAGATCGACCTGACGCACACCGGGATGAGTCATCGCCTCGGCCACAAGCATCCGCTCAACCGCCCCCGTCGCCGGCGCGCGTCGTGATTCGTCGATCACCCAGGCACTGGAGTGCCAATCCGGATGTTCGGCGACTGCCGCTCGAAGCTCGGCGTCGTCGTAGAACTCGGCCAGCTCGGCAAGATAGGGCAGATGGGCCTTGGCCGGCCGCCGCCGGATCTGCTCCAAATAGGCTGCGCTGAAACGTTTCTCCGGATGGGTGAACACCACCGCGACTCACCCCTGCCCGTCGGTCGGTGCGTCGAGCCGCCGCAGCGCCACCAGGATCTCTGCCGAACCCAACTCACCCAACTCGCAGCCCAGCAGGGCCTCCAGCGGCCCTGCGTGATCCTCCTGGGCCAACACGAAGGTGTGCACCAGCGCACCATCACCATCACGCAGCTGCAGACACACCTTGCCCGTGTCGTCCACGGCAGCGCTCACGCCCCCGGCAACCACCGTATGCCGGGGGTGGTCCATCTCGACCGCGATCTGCACGACCGGCACCCCAGTCGCCTGCCCTCTCAGGGTGTTCTCGTGGTCCAGTGATACCGCCGGATATCCCAGCGTCGGCTGCGCTGCATCCTGCTCGTCGAGCGTAGGGGAGTGCTGATCGTCGTTCGCCGCGATGGCCGGTGCCGGTTGGCTTGACGGCGTTGACTGGCTCGACTGGCGCCGCACCGATTTGGCAATCCCGGCTTCCTGCAACACCTTCGACCAGCTGGAGAATTTGGTGATCGCCAAGACCTCATCGCTGGTAGGGATCGTCAACAGCAGCGCCACCGCGATCCCACGGTCGGTATCACTCAGCCCCGACATCAGCAGCGATTCACGAAAGCTCTTCGCTGACGGCACGGTTCCGGTCAGCTCCGCGAAATCTTGCAGTGCGGCCAGGATCTGCCCGGCGGTGAAATCCATCGCGGCGAGTTCGCCGTACCGGGCGCCTTGCATGCACGGCGCGCAAATGCCGGGCCGACCGAAACTGCGGATCATGTAGTGGCGCGCGAGGTCGAAGTAATGCTCGGCCCCGCAACACGCGCAGATCCGGCGAGTCGGAAACGGCCAGCTCCGACGCGCCACTGTCACGTTGAACACACCGTAGGTCAGTGCAGTGGACACCTTGTACGCACGCAAAGCTGCACGGGTGTAACCCTTTCGGGCAGGACGGTCCAGCGCGCCCGACTCCACCAGACCGGTAACAAACCGCCCCACCGCTGTGGACTGCGGCTTGGCATCCCCCAGGGCCACATGCCACGCCGACCCGTAGACCTCGATGAACTCATCGACGACGGTGTTGAGCTCCGAGGGCCACTCCGCGGCCAGCACCGCATCATCGGCGACCGTCCAAGCGTTGAGCGAAGGGAAATCCACTGGGTCGAGCCGGCGGAACTCCGGATGCGGCGGTGTGGTCTCCCAATACCAGCGGCCCTGATCACAGCTACGAGCGAGACGGGCGATCTGCGGTACACGCTCGGACACCAACCGCGGCGGCCATACCTCGCTGATCCGTCCCGACGAAACGCGCCCCAGCCCTTTGTCCCCGAAACGGCCCCGCTGGGCGGCCGTGCGCGCGTCGATGCCCCACTCGAGAGGATCTCGTGGGTCATCCACTAGTACTCACCGGGCCACTCGCTGATCCAAACCCCGGCGAATCACTAATCAAGGTCCGCAGGCGCGTAAAAGGTACGAAGTGTGACGAGAGCACGAGTCCGGGAATCGGTCTGTTCGTAGTTGTCCAGGAGGGCCTTTGTTAGTTCGTCCAGGGTCCAAAGAGTCAGTGGAACGGAGGACCGATCGGCCTCGTAGCGAGCGTCCTTAGTGAATCCCCCGGTGCTCACGTACAGCCCGCGGTCGTCCTTGTGTCGCCCGCCAACAAAGCTCCGGATCTCCTGACTTCCGATGGTGCCCTTGCGGTGTTTGACCTCAACCACGATTCGCGGCTGTTCGAATCCGAAGCCGTCAGGCGATGCAAGAATGTCGCGGCCGAGGTCGGAGCCAGGCGGCGAAACCTGCGTTTTGTAATTCATCGCTCTCAGGATCCCAGCGACGAGTTCCTGCATATCTTGCCAATCAAGTTGATTGACTTGATCTTTGATGCGCTCGAAGGCTTGGGCTTCAACGTTCCTTAAGGGGTCCTCGACGGCCGGATCATCGCCAGGCTCCTGTGAAGGCGGTGACCCTCCGAGTGATAATGCCGCGACCTCTTGGCTGGCAGTGTCCGGGAGTTTGAATACGGTCATGATTGAGCCCAGCGTGTTTCGGGTCGCGATACTCAAGTTGTCGCGATCGACTTCCTTGGGCGACCAGTCAACGGAGCGCGATATGTCCATGCTGATGTTCGTGCGATCGGGGAAGTAGCCCGCATGGCCGGTAACCGTTCCTACGAGATACCTGCGGGTCGTCGGCGAATACGTGACTACCAAGTCGTCTTGCTGAATCTCATTAACGAAACGATGGACCTGGGAGACGGCGGCCTGGACGGTCTGTTGGTTCGCCTCAGGGTGCGCCTTGGAATAGGCGGCCGCAAGGGCTTTACGGTCAGCACCTTGAGCAGCTATCTCGGCAAGCTCCGGCCAGCCGATACCGACCGCGTTGAGGTCACGCTGTCTCTTATACACATCTCCGAGCCCACGAGA
>JAHBAP020000086.1 GCA_018500005.2 Mycobacterium sp.
GGCCGACAGCGTGACGGCCAGGATCTCCGGCTTGAGGCGGGTGCCGTCGCACTCCGGGCACGGGACGTCGCGCATGAAACCCTCGTAGCGCTCCTTCATCAACTCCGAGTCGGTCTGCTCCATACGCCGCTGCAGGAAAGCCATCACGCCCTCGAAGTCGGCGTAGTAGGACCGGGTACGGCCGTAGCGATTTCGGTAGCGGACGTGGACCTGTTCGTCGCAGCCCTCGAGAATCGCCTTTCGCGCCTTGGCCGGAAGTTTGCGCCACGGGGTGTCGATATCGAAGCCCAGCGCCTCCCCCAGACCGGCCATCATCCGGGTGAAGTAGTCGGAGTTGTGCCCCATCGCCCACGGCGCCACCGCACCGTCGGCCAGTGTCAGGTCAGGGTCGGGCACCACCAGTTCGGGGTCGACCTCCTTGCGGATGCCCAGGCCGCTGCACTCCGGGCAGGCGCCGTAGGGCGAATTGAACGAAAAAGACCGCGGCTCAAGGTCATCGACCGCCAGGGGGTGGGCGTTGGGGCAGGCCAGCTTTTCGGAGAAGCGCTGTTCGCGGTGCGGGTCGTGCTCGTCTCGGTCGACGAAGTCGAGCACCACGATGCCGTCGGCCAGGCCCAGTGCGGTCTCAACCGAGTCGGTTAGTCGCTGTTTGGCACTGGCCTTGACCGTCAACCGGTCGACGACCACCTCGATATCGTGCTTCTCCTGCTTCTTGAGCTTGGGCGGGTCGGTGAGCGGGTGCACGACGCCGTCGACCCGCACCCGGCTGTAGCCCTGGGTGTTGAGCTTGTCGAAGAGGTCGACGAACTCGCCCTTGCGGGTGCGCACCACCGGCGCGAGCACCTGGAACTTGGTGCCCACTTCCATCGCGAGCACCTGGTCGACGATCTGCTGCGGGGTCTGCCGGGCGATGCGCTCTCCGCACACCGGGCAGTGCGGGGTGCCGGCGCGGGCGTAGAGCAGACGCAGGTAGTCGTAGACCTCGGTGATGGTGCCGACGGTGGACCGGGGATTGCGGTTGGTGGACTTCTGGTCGATGGACACCGCCGGCGAGAGGCCCTCGATGAAGTCGACGTCGGGCTTGTCCATCTGGCCGAGGAACTGCCGCGCATAGGCGCTCAGCGACTCCACATAGCGGCGCTGGCCCTCGGCGAAGATGGTGTCGAAGGCCAGCGAGGACTTCCCCGATCCGGAAAGTCCAGTGAAGACGATCAGGCTGTCGCGTGGGAGGTCCAGGTCGACGCTGCGAAGGTTGTGTTCACGCGCGCCCTTGACGATCAACCGGTCCACGCGCCCATGCTATGTGCGGCCGCCGACGGCCACTAACCTGGGTTCATGACCGCCGTCAGCGATTCCTACACCGGCCACGTCGAGACCCGGACCGCCGCCCGGCGTACCTTGCCGGGGGTCAGCATCATCAAGATGTCGGTGGGCCCGATGGACAACAACGCCTATGTGGTGACCTGCGCGAACACCGGGGAATCCCTGCTGATCGACGCCGCCAACGATCCCGAACTGCTGGTGAACCTGGTCGAAGAGCAAGCGCCGAAACTGGCCCTGATCGTCACCACGCACCAGCACTTCGACCATTGGCAGGCCCTCGAGGCGGTCGCCACAGCCACCGGGGCGCCGACGGCGGCCCACCGAGTCGACGCCGCACCGCTGCCGGTGCCCCCCGAGCGCTTCCTGGACGGCGGAGATGTTCTGGAAATCGGCGACCTCACCTTCGATGTCATCCACCTCCGCGGCCACACCCCGGGGTCGATCGCCCTGGCGCTGCGGCCGGCCGGCGAGCGGACCGCGGTGCAGCTTTTCACCGGCGACTGTCTGTTCCCGGGCGGTCCTGGGCGGACAACAAATCCGGAGGAGTTCGACTCCCTCATGACCGGTCTGGAGAACGAGGTCTTCGGGGTCTACGACGACGACACCGTGGTCTACCCCGGCCACGGCGATGACACCACCCTGGGTGAGGAGCGGCCCCGGCTGGCGGAGTGGCGGACGCGCGGCTGGTAATCGGCCAGCCACGCCCGGCGTAGTGGGGTTCGACCAGCTCGGCGGCGGAGTTAAGGGCTGAGAACCTTTGGCAATCCCCTCGTATAGAGAGCATTCTCGAATACCGACAGCGGCGCCGCGGCAGGGATCTGATTCTGTTCGGCCAGGAACTGAGCCGTGCTCTGCAATTGGGCTGCCAGTTTGCCGGGATTGCCGTCGGTGCCCAACCACGCCGACGAGGCCACCTGATCCGGTCTGAGGAACGCCGTCTTCTCCAATTGTCGTTCCACCACGCCGGGCGTGAGCGCGATCTCGGCGGCGATCGCCTTTGCCGCGTCGGCAGGGTCATACGCGATCTCGTTGAGCGCCCGCGCCTGCTGCTGGCGCCGGATATCGACAGCAATCGCGTTGTCCTCGGCGAATGAGTTCGATACCGCTACCAGGTCTAGGCTGGGCTTGCCGATGAAGGAGATCGCGCGGCTGCTGCTCAGGACCTTGCCGTTCTTCTCCAATTGTTCCAGCGTCGGAAGCCAGGTGTAGGCCGCCGCAATATCGCCGCGCTCCCACGCGGTCACAATTGCCTGGGGCTGCAGGTCTACCAGTTGAACATCGCTGGCGGACAGCCCATTCTGGGCCAGTGCCGCCAAGAGACTGTAGTGCGCGGTCGAGCCGAACGGGGTGGCGATCCGCTTTCCCCGAAGGTCGGAGACGGATTCGATACCGGAGTTATCGCGCGCCACGAGCGCTTCGTTGTCGCCGGCCACGCTGAGGATGAAGACGACGCTGTAGGGAATGTTCAAAGGGGCCGATAGCCCGCGGGCGACAGGGCTGGATCCGAGCGCACCGAAGTCGATCTGCTTGGCGACGAATGCCTTGTTGACCTCGGCCCCCGAGTCGAACTTGGTCCACGTGATGTTGTACTCCGGCAGCGCCTCTTCCAGCCACCCGTTGTGCTTGACGATCAGATCTCCACTGGGGAATGTCTGGTAGCCAATCCGGATCGTCGGCTTGACCGCGGTGGGCTTTGAATGGTCGACGGTGCAACCAGATAGCGCCGTCATGACGATGGCGGCCAGCGTTGCCAGCCTTGGTATCTTCATTGCTCCCCCTCCAAGCGGGCCGCCCGAAGCTCTAGGGCGCGCAGCTTACCGCCCGTCACGCTGTGGCAGGGGCAACATCACGCCCTATCTACGGCGGCGACACCACCATCGGTGAGGAACGTCCACGGTTGGCGGAATGGCGCGAGCGCGGCGGGTAAGGCCGTGGCTTCGTTGACTCCGCCGAACCAGTCCTTACATCGTGACCTGATGAACCCTCGCGACGGTTCGCTCGGCATCGCGCTGTTCGATGACAAGTTCATCCAGAACCCGCAGCCGCTGTATGACGAAATGCATCGGTGCGGCACTGTGCATCGGATCGGCGACTCGGATTTTTACGCCGTCAGCAGTTGGGAGGCCGTCAAGGTGGCTGCCCAGCCTCCTGGTACGTCGCCTTGAACACCTCGACCTGGTCGTCGCCCCTTAGCCGGGATCGAAGCGGGACGGCTTTGGGGCCAGTGCCTTCGGCGACGCCACGTTCGTCTATCCGGGGCACGGTGACGACACCACCCTGGACGAGGAACGGCCTCGGCTGGCGGAGTGGCGCGAGCGCGGCTGGTGACCTGACCGCGCGCACCGGGACTTTCGGCTCTATGCCCCACTGCGGCCTACGGCAAAAGCTGAGAACTATGAAGTACGACGTCTTGAAATTCCTATCAGGACTGTTTGCCGGGTTCGCCATTGAACATGCGGTCGTCGCCATGTATTTGTCGGCAGGCGTTTTCAACCTGCCTCAGTTCATGGGCAGACAGTGGCCGGATTGGTCTCCGTGGCTGGGGGCTGCCCTGTACGCGGCCATCAGTTTCTGGCTCGGTTACCTCGGCTGGCGAAAGAAGGGGTCGGACCGCCATGAAGCGTGATGCGTACAAATTCCTGTCGGGGTCAGCCGCTGCGATGGCATATGCCCACGCCGCTTACGCGGTGGCCGCGTCCAAGGGAATCATGAACGAACCGGTTCTGTTCGGGCGAAGGTGGGGGTTCAAATTCGCGTGGGCTGAGGTCGCCATCTACTCCGCCATCAGCTTTGCCCTCGCTTACCGGGGATGGCTGGCCGACAGCACGTCGGATTACCCCGCCCGACAACATCGGTGAACCTCCGGCTCCCTTTCCGCCGATCTTCCACTCAACGGCGACTGTCTGTTCCCCGGCGGCCCTGGACGGACAACAAATGTGACGGAGTTCCAGTCCCTCATGGACGACTTGGAAAGCCGGGTCTTCGGGGTGTACGGCGACGACACCGTGGTCTACCCCGGCCACGGTGACGACACCACTCTCGGCGAAGAACGGCCCCGGCTGGCGGAGTGGCGCGAACGCGGCTGGTGAGTCTCGTCGCGCTATCGGCTCTGCCAGAAATGCTTGGAGAGCCGTCGCCGGTTTTCGCGCGCGTCCCGGTCGGTGAAGTCGTTGATGCCCGGTGTCGCCGCTTTCACCGGGGTATCGGAGTCCATCCCGTTGACCGGGAACGGCATCAGGGGAACCTCAAGGGCGAGTGCACCGGAGATGTGCAGATCGGCTCCGTGGTTGAGAACGAACTTGGTGCGGCGCAGCGTCGCGGGATGCTTGGCGAGGATGACCTCGGTGAGTGCGGCGACTTCGGCATCGAGATCCGCCGGTGCACAGATGCGGTTGATGAGGTCGTAGCGTTCTGCGGTCTGGGCATCGAACAGCGCACCGAGCAGGTTCCACTCCTTGGTCTTGCGTCGCCCGGCGAAGCGGGCCAGCCGTGACGTTCCGCCCCAGCCGGGCGTGATGTCCCAATCGATTTCGGGCATTCCCCATCGGGAGCGGTCGGTGGCGATGACGAAGTCGCACACCAGGGTCAGCTCCAAGCCGCCGCCGGTGCAGACACCGTCTACCGCAGCGATGGTGATCGCGGAGAGGTCTTCCAGCATCTGGGCGGTCTCCTGGTACTTGCGCACCTGCCAGTACGGTTCGTCGAGCGTCCAGGTGTTGAACTCGGTGATGTCATCACCAGCGCAGAACGTCTCCCCGGCTCCCCGCAGGATGAGGACGCGGCACTGCCGGTCGTCGCGGACTTCCCGGACGGCACGGTTCAACTCGGCGGACAACGAGCGATCCAGCGCGTTGTGAACGGCGGGCCGGTTCAGCGTGATGGTTGTGACCGCCCCGGCGCGGTCGATGATCAGGTCTTTGTACGGCTCAGTCATGGCGGTGCTCCCAACTCGGATCTGCTTGCATAGCGAGACTGCCACCGATAGTCTCGTTATGCAAGTGATCAGTTAGGATGGCCGAGTGTCAGCAGGTCAACTGCAACGAGACTGCTCGGTGTTTCGCACCGTGGCCGCCGTCGGCGACGCCTGGTCGTGGCTGATCCTGCGGGAAGCTCTCCTCCACGACGCGACGAGGTTTGGGGAGTTCCAGAACCGGCTCGGCATCGCCCGCTCGACCCTGACCGCCCGCCTCGAGCAGCTTGTCGCCTCCCAGGTACTGCACCGCGACGGACTGGATTACCTGCCCACCCAACGCGGCAACGACTTCCTCGGTTCGCTGTTGACAGCGATGCACTGGGGCGACCAGTGGTGCTGCGACCGCAAGCCGCCCGTCACGGTCGTACACGTCACCTGCGGAGCCGAGATGCACGCCGTCATGGCGTGCGGCCACTGCGGCCAGTCGGTAGACCCACGCGAGGTCACCTTCGACCGGCTGCCGCAACCTGCCCACCGCCCACACGGGGAACCCACACGAACACGCATGCCAGGTCTCGACCTACTGGAACGCCAGCGGCCCTGCTCCATAGCCCGGACACTGCAAGTAATCGGCGAACAATGGAGTTCGCTGATCATCCAGGAGTGCTTCTTCGGCACACACCGGTTCGACGATTTCCAGAACCGGTTGGCCATCGCGTCAAACATCTTGTCGCAGCGGCTCGCCCGCCTCACCGACCTCGGTGTACTCACCGCCCGATCCACCGGCTCGGAACGCGGCTACTACCTCACCGACAAGGGACTCGACCTCTACCCCGTCGCCCTGACGATGCTCATGTGGGGAGACTGCTGGCTGTCCGGCGGAAAGCCACCCATCGCGCTCACCCACACTGCATGCGGACAGCGACTGCGGGCCACCGCAGTCTGCTCCCACTGCTTGGAACATCTTGACCTGGGCGAGCTCAAGATCGGCGGAGCACGTTGATCGGCAATTTCCTTCGGCTCTCCGGCGCGTCAGGGTTCCCCGGCGGAGTTGGGAAGACCTGGGAGGAAGGCCGATTCGATCAACTGCTGGGCGATGTGACCAACCGTGTGTTCGACGTCTACGGCGACGACACCGTCGTCTACCCGGGCCACGGCGACGACACCACACTCGGCCAGGAGCGAGCGCACCTGGCCCAGTGGCGCGAGCGCGGCTGGTAGCCGTCAGCTCCACCAGGGTCGTATCCGGACTCCGGCCGCGAATTGCGGCATTTCATGTCACGCTTATCCGGTGTCTGGATCGGGTACGCGGTCGGGGGTGACCACCACATCGCCGGAGGCGCTGCTGCGTGCCGCGGTCGATGCGATGCTCGACCCACAAGCTCTGGTTGAGGCGGTCCGTGACGGCCACGGGCGAATCGTCGACTTCGTTTTCCGGGAGCTGAACCCGTCAGCCTGTGGCTATTTGCAAAGGTCCGAACCCGACGTGCTCGGCGCCCGCCTGACCGAGGTGTTTCCGGAACTGCCGACCACTGGCCTGTTGGCGCAGTACACGCATGCGATGGAAACCGGCGAGCCGTTGGAGATCGAGGCCTTTCCACTCTTCAGCAAGAGATATCACGCGGTACGCCGCTTCGACCTGACGGCGACGCGCGCCGACGCGGATTGGCTGAGCCTGGTCTGGCGCGACGTGACCGATCGGCACCGGGCCCAAAGGTTTGCCGAAATCGAGTTCAGCGACGCTGCTCGCGATCTAGTGCGTGTCAGCAGCGATGCACTGCTCGACCCAATGGTCCTGTTGGAGGCGGTGCGGGATGCCGATGGCCAGGTCGTCGACTTCCGCTATCGCGAAGTCAACCAGGCCACCTGCGACTATCTCGATTTGTCCCGAGTGGAGTTGATCGGTCACGGGTTGTTGGAGATTTCGCCGGGAGTGGCGCAGGCGGGTTTGTTCGCCGACTACGTGCGGTGCTTGAAGACCGGCGAACCGGTTGTGTACGACGACTTGACCTACGACAACGAAATTCTCGCCGACACCCGTCGCTACGACCTGAGAGCGACCCGCGCCACCAAAAGCGCGATCACTCTTACGTGGCGGGATGTCACCGAGCGTTACCTCGCATCACAACAGACCATTGCCGCCCAGCGGAACTACCGTCTGATTGCCGAGAACGTCGACGACATGGTCTGCCAGGTCCGTGACGGCAGGTTCGCCTGGGTCTCGCCGTCGGTGGGCGGCGTGCTGGGGGGCACGCCCGACTACTGGCTCGGACGGAAGGTGCGGGAGATCATTCCCGCCGACGACCGGCCTGCCTTTGTGCACCGACGCAAAATCCTCGCCGAAGGCCGAGTTCTCAATCAGCGCATCCGGCTGGTCGCACTCGACGGTGTCACGCACTGGTTTCATATGCACGCCAAGCCTTTTTACGACGCCGAGGGCAACCGCGACGGTCACACCACCACGCTCCGTCTGATCGACGACGAAGTGGCTGCCGAGCAGGCGTTGGAAGCTGCCCACCACGAGCAGTCCGAGGCCGATGCGCTTTACCACCGGGCGATCGACAACGCCGCCGTAGGCATGTGCCTGGTGACACCGGAGGGCCGACTCTTTGATGTCAACCTGGCGATGCGTCGGATGTTCGGTCTGGAGTCCGCGCAGATCGACGGGAAGGTCTGGCAGGACTTCACTGCGCCAGAGTTCCTGGAAGAGGAAACCGCCAACTTCAACGCCATCCTGGAAGGCCGTATCGACTCCTACCGGATGGTCAAGAGTTACCTGCACGCCGACGGCCATCGGATCTGGGGTGATCTGTCGGTCAGCGCGATCCGCGACGCGAACGGCCGGGTGCAGAACCTCCTCGGTCTGATCACCGATGTCACGGCACTGTCTCTTATACAC
>JAHBAP020000597.1 GCA_018500005.2 Mycobacterium sp.
CGCCGCCGCCGAGACGCTGACCGGGTTCATCGGCGACGAGAAGGCCTTCGCCGCGATCGTCGACCTGCCCGGGGTCAGCGAACGGATGCTGCGGTTCGTCCGGCAACGGCTGGCCGCCTTCCTCACTCCGGTCGCCTTCCGGTTCAAGGACGGCACCGAACTGCTCCTTCGCCCGGTTCTGCCCGGCGACAGTGAGCGGCTCAACCATCCGACGGTGGAGTTCTCCAGCGAGACGCTCTACCGCCGCTTCATGTCGACCCGTGCGCCGAGTCCGTCGCTGATCAACTATCTGGTGCAGGTGGACTACATCGATCACTTCGTGTGGGTGCTCGTCGACGGGGTCGACGGACCCGTCGTCGCTGACGCGCGGTTCGTTCGCGACGTCAACGACACGTCCTCGGCCGAGATCGCGTTCATCGTTGCCGACCCCTATCAAGGCCGCGGAATCGGCAACTTCCTGATGGACGCGATCACCGTTGCAGCCAAGGTGGGCGGAGTGCAGCGATTCACCGCCCGCTGTCTGGCCGAAAACCATTCCATGCGCGCCATCCTGGAGCGGTTCGGTGTGGAATGGGAGCGTGACGAACCCGGGGTGGTCACGACCGATTTCGAGGTACCGGGCGGTGAACAGCTACGCATCGATGCGACCACAATCGACGAAATCCGTTCCATAACAAGGGAAGTCGTTCGAGCTTCCGGAGGCTGAGAAAGGTGTACATGATGCGAAAAGCACTGCTGGGAACCGGGCTGGCTACCGCGGCGGCGGCGGTGGCGGGCAGTGTGTCCAGCCGGAAGGGCGTCCAGGGCTGGTACACCACGATCCGCAAGCCGGCCTACGTGCCGCCCAATGCGGTGTTCCCGATCGCCTGGACCGCGCTCTACGTGGACATCGCCGCGACGTCGGCAGCGGTGATCGAACGTTTACGCGCCGACGGCCGCAATAGCGAGGCGCGCGGGTACGTCGCCGCCCTGGGGGCCAACCTGGCCCTCAACGCCGGGTGGAGTTGGGTGTTCTTCGGGCAGCGCAGACTTGCCCCGGCCGCGGTGGCGGCGGCTGCACTGGCGGTCAGCAGTGCCGATTTGACCCGCCGGGCCGCCCCCGCCGCAGCCAAACTCCGCGCCGCACTGGCCCCCTACCCGCTGTGGTGCACCTTCGCGACGGTGATGTCCGCTGACATCTGGCGACTCAACCACTGAGCGACTCCTACCCGCTCGAGTTCTGGTGATCTACTGACCGCCACTGCCGGTCGACATCCGAATGCAATGGTCGCGATTGGCGGCCATCCTGGCCCGGTCTTCGGCAGGCAGATCACCGCCGGCCAGCAGCTGTTGAAACAATGAAGCGGCTTCGTCGTATTTACCGATCCAGGATGCGCACACCGCTTGCTCCTCTATGGCGCGCCAGGTGTGGACATCGCCGCCGACGAACAGGATGTCGTTCGGCGGCAACGGGATTGCGGCCGCCTGTCTGGCGAAGAGATACCCGAGATGGTAGCGCTGAGCGGTGCGATAGTGATACGCGATCTCAAACAGGGCCTCCGCGCGGATGGACCGGAACTCCCATGCCCGTAGATAGGCATCCTGAACCTCCGGCCACGGTGCACCGAGCCGCGAGATCGAGTCGGCGTAACGCAGCATGGCGACGTAGGTCTCTTCGTCCCATCCACCCATCCGCGAACGGCGTTCGTACCAGTCCCGAGCCAGGGCGAAATCGCCCAGATCGAAGTAACTCTGAGCCAGATAGAACGTCGAACGCTCATCTGCGGGGTTGCGCCGGACCTCGGTCAGGAGCAGTTCGGCGTCCCGGGCGTACTTCTGCGGATCCTGATTGCGGTCGCCGAGGCGGCGCGAGTCGATGTGATATCGGCCCTCGAGACGTTGTTCGACGAAGGGGCCGTCACACGTGGAGTATTCGTGCACGACGCCCTTGAAAACCCAGGGCATCCCGTCGCGGAACAGTTGCCGACGCCAGTAGTTGAATCCGGTCGAATCGCCGTACCGCAGGCAGCACACGTCGGCGGTCAGCAGGCTGAAGTCGGGACTCCCCACCACCAGGTCATCGGCGTCGATGACCCAGATGTAGTCGCCGCGGCCCTGGGCCAGGGCCAGTGCCTCGGATCGGTTGTAGCCGAAGTCCCGCCACGGCCGTTCATGTAACTCGCCCGGAATGCCGAGATCGGCCATTCGGGTGCGGATCACGTCCTGGGTTCCGTCGGTGGACCCGGTGTCCACGATCACCCAGGAGGTGATGAACGGCGCGACGGTGTCGAGCAACTCGTCGATGATGTGCGCCTCGTTGCGCACGATCATGTTCAGGCAGATCGCCGGACTGCCGATAGCCGTCTCGCCGGCCGGCGTCGTAGTCCTGACCGGCTCGGGCGCCGCACTGTGCGCTCGTCGGTAGATCAGCCAGCGGGCTTCGATCGGGCGCTGGTCGGCCGGGAGGTCGAACACCTCACCGCCGGTGGCCCAGTCGGCAAACCAGTAGGTGGGTGGCCACGCCCCGGCCGGCAGGTGCGATTTCTCGTAGTCGTGGACGCTGTCGTCATCCACCAACTCCAGCGGCAGTCCGTCCGCTGCGGCCGCCAGTTCCTCGCGGGTGAAGATGCTGGAGTACAGCTGCTGGGAGAGTGCCCGTGCGGTGTCGTCGGGGACATAGTCGCCCCGGGGAACGAAAGCATTGGCCACCATCTGCCCGCCGGGGGCCAGACAGCGGGCGGCCAGTTCGAACACCGCTCGAAGTTGCTTGGTGGATCGGAAGTCCGACACCACCCCGGAGAGCACGACCAGCTGGTAGTCCTGACGCAGGCGCTCGGCAACGGCGAATACGTCAGCGGGGATCACCCGCACGTTCAGTGTTTCTCGCCGCGCGCCGTCGCGGATCAGGTCGGCGAAGGCCGGTGTCAGCTCCACCGCATCCACGGGATGCCCGAGACGTGCGAGGGCAAGGGCGTTGCGGCCGGTGCCGGCACCGATGTCGAGCACCCGGGCAGTGTGCGGTTCGTTTAGTTCCTTGGCTGCGGCGCACACCCGAGCATCGGGGTGATCGCCGAACGGGGCCAGTTCTCCGCCGGCGGCCCACGCGCGGTAGGCGGCCTCGACCGTCTGCCAATGCGGCGTGACGTAGTAGTTCAGCGGGGTGCCGGCCGGGGAATCGAAGGAGACCGCGATGCTCGAACGGGGTGACGCGGCGAAGGCGTCCGTCAGCTGGCTCTTCAGCGCCGCCCGGAGACCCTCGAACTGGTCGCCGACCAACTCGCTACCCAGGGCGCTGAAGACACGGGAACACATCTCCGCGTAGGCGTCGAGCATGCCAGGGACGGCTGGCAGGGTGATCTGGCCGTTGGCCGCCAGTCGCCGACACAACCGCTGAAACATCGCCGCCTGCATCACCGGGTCTCCCGGCCCGGCGCCTGCCACAGCCATCAGTCAGGTACCCCTTTCAGCTCCCAGAGCCTAAGCCGCAGTCCGGCTACCGCACAGCGCGGCCTGCCGACCACCCAGGTAGGCGAGTTGCGGGTACATTGGCGCCGATGTTGTCCCCCAAGTTCATTGCGGCGTTCGGCTGCGCCGTCCTGCTGGCCGGCTGCGGCAAGCCTGCGGCGACCGCCGATATCGGCAAGATCACCGACCTGAAGTCAAGCTTCGGCAAGCAATTCTCCGTCACCGAGGTGCCCCCGACGGGGATCGATCCGAAGTTCCTCACCGGCCAGAAGCTGCCCGACGGCGTGAAATTCGAGCCGGCGGACTGCGCGAAGTTCGCCACCGGGCAACTGGTGCCCACCGGCACCGAGGGGAACATGGCGGCGGTGTCGGCCGAGGGCGAGGGCAACCGCTTCATCGTGATCGCGGTGCAGACCAACGAACCCGTGCCGGTTGCCGAGCCTGGCGACAAATGCCGCAAGGTCACCTTCGACGGGGGAGCCGTGCGGGGAACCGTCGAGGCCGTAGAGGTTCCCAAGATCGACGGCACAACCACCATCGGCGTGCACCGGGTGGTGCAGACCATCGCCACCGACGGCAAGCCCCGCACCGGTGAGGTGTTCAACTACTCCGCGCACTTCGGGCCGTACCAGGTGATCGTCTCAGCCAATCCGCTTGTGCTGCCAAACAAGCCGACCTCTCCGGTCAATGTGCAGCGGGCACGCGATCTGCTGATCGCGGGTGTCAACGCCATCCGCAAGTAGCGCGAATCAGCGCACCCCGCGGGGCCGGAACTGCACGCTGATCCGCGGCCCGGTAGGCGCGCCGGTCTTGGGCACCGCATGCTCCCAGGTGCGCTGGCAGGATCCGCCCATCACCAGCAGATCGCCGTGGGCCTGCGGCAGCCGCAGGGAGGCGCCGCCGCCGCGGGGCCGCATGACGAACATCCGGGTTGCGCCGAGGCTGATTATCGCGACCATGGTGTCCTCGGTACGGCTGCGTCCGATGGTGTCGCCGTGCCAGGCCACGCTGTCCGACCCGTTGCGATAGAGGCAGAACCCTGCCGTCGTCAACGGTTCCCCGAGTTCGCCGGCGTAAATGTCGTTGAGTCGCCGGCGAATCCGGGCGATCGCCGGGTGCGGTGGCGGTTGCACGGCGAGGTCGCAGAAGCTCACTAGGCGCGGGACGTCGAGGACCCGGTCATACATCTGCCGGCGCTCGGCCCGCCACGGCACCGCGGCCGCCAACTCCTCGAACAGCGAGTCGGCACGGATCGTGCCGTCGTCGACCCACCCGGAGCGCATCTCGATCCACGCCCCGGACCCAAGGTCGCGGCGTTCGCAGTGGTCGAACAATGAGCCCTGAACCGTCATGGACACCACTCCACGATATCGCACATGCGTTCGATTGGCTCGGAGGCTACGGTGCAATCTGTGACTCGCACGGTGCTGGGCGTCGATTCCGAAGTCGGAACACTGCGCACGGTCATCCTGCACCGTCCCGGCGCAGAGTTGAAGCGGTTGACGACTCGCAACAACGACGCACTGCTGTTCGACGGTCTGCCCTGGTTGACGCGCGCGCAGGAGGAGCATGACGCCTTCGCCGCCCTGCTGCGATCCAGAGGTGTTGAAGTGCTCCTGCTCGGCGATCTGCTGACTGAAGCGCTGGCCTCCGGTGCCGCCCGAATCCAGGGTAGTGCCGCCGCGGTGGACGTGCGGCGGTTGGGTCCGCATCTGGCGCAGGAACTTGCGGCCTACCTGCGTGGCATGAAGCCGACCGATCTGGCCCACGTGCTCATCGCGGGCATGACGTTCACCGAACTGCCGGTGGAGAGCCGTGGTGATACCTCCCTGGTGCGGCGCATGCATCATGGCGGCGACTTCGTCATCGACCCGTTGTCGAACCTGATGTTCACTCGCGACTCGTCGTTCTGGATCGGGCCTCGTTTCGCGATCACCGCTCTGGCGCTGCCGGCCCGCAGCCGCGAGACCTCGTTGACCGACCTGATCTACGCACACCATCCGCGCTTCCTCGGGGTGCGGCGGGCCTACGAGTCGCATGCCGCGCCGGTGGAAGGAGGAGACGTCTTGCTGCTGGCGCCCGGTGTGGTGGCGGTCGCGGTGGGGGAGCGCACCAGCGCGGCCAGCGCGGAGGCGTTGGCGCGCAGCCTCTTTGACGATGACCTGGCGCATACCGTCCTGGCGGTCCCTATCGCCCAGCAGCGCGCGACCATGCACCTGGACACCGTATGCAACATGGTCGACGTCGACACGGTGGTGATGCACCGGTCGGTGCGCCACTCGCTGTCGGCCTTCACCATCGCCCGGGCTCTCGATGGGGTGCGGATCCTCGACGAGCAACCGTTCGTCAACGCCGCCGC